>JAGQIB010000285.1 GCA_020431545.1 Gemmatimonadota bacterium | reverse complement strand
ACCCCGCCCAAGACCCAGGCCGCGCTGCTGCAGGCGATGCAGGAGCGGGAGGTCACGGCCGGCGGCACGACCTACGACCTGCCGCGCCCGTTCTTCGTTCTCGCCACGCAGAATCCGATCGAGCAGGAGGGTACGTACCCGCTGCCGGAAGCGCAGCTCGACCGGTTCATGTTCAACATCCACGTGGGCTACCCGTCGCACGACGACGAGGCGCGCATCGTGGAGGAGACGACTTCCGCCTACCGTGCGGACCTCGAGCGCGTGCTCTCCGCCGAGGACATCCTGCGCCTGCAGGGACTCGTGCGGCGGGTGCCGGTGGCCAAGGACGTCGTGGATTACGCCGTACGACTCGTCCGCGCGACGCGACCGAAGGAAGAGGCTGCGCCCGCTTTCATCCGCCAGCTCGTGTCCTGGGGCGCCGGGCCGCGCGCGAGCCAGTTCCTCGTGCTCGGCGCGAAGACCCGCGCCGTGCTGGACGGACGGTTCACGCCGAACACCGAGGACGTGAAGTCCGTCGCGCTCGCGACCCTCCGGCACCGCATCGTCACGAACTTCCACGCGGAAGCGGAAGGCGTGACCGACGTGGAGATCGTGGATCGGCTCGTGCGCGAGGTCGCGCCGGCCGCCGCGATGGGTTAGGCGCGTGTCCGAACGTCTCCTCGACGCGGCCACCGTCGCCCGTCTCACGGGCATGGACGTCCGCGCGCGCGCGGTGGTCGAGGGCTTCGTCGCCGGGCTGCACAAGAGTCCCTACAAGGGCTTCAGCGTGGAGTTTGCGGAGCACCGGCAGTACATGCCGGGGGATCCGCTGAAGACCGTCGACTGGAAGGTCTACGGCAAGTCGGACCGCTTCTACGTGAAGGAGTTCGAGGAGGAGACGAACCTCCGTGCGTATCTCGTCCTCGATGGATCGGCATCCATGGGGTTCCGCTCCGGTGAGGTGTCGAAGTTCGACTACGCTCGATATCTCGCGGCGGCGATGGCGTATCTCATGATCCGGCAGCAGGACTCCGTGGGCGTGCTCCTGTTCGACGAGGAGATCCGTCGGTTCATTCCGCCGCGATCCGCGTCCCAGCACCTGCACGTGATCCTGACCGAGCTCGAGAAGGCGGTGCCCGCCTCCACCACAGGGCTCGCGACCACGCTGCACCGGCTGGCCGATCGGGTGAAACGTCGCGGGCTCGTGATCCTGATGTCCGATCTGTTCGATGAGCAGGAGGACGTGATCAAGGCGCTCCGGCACTTCCGGCACAAGCGGAACGAAGTCGTGGTATTCCACGTGCTCGATCGTGTCGAGCGGGAGTTCGACTTCCCGCGCGAGGCGATCTTCGAGGACGTCGAGACCGCCGACGAGATGCTCGTGCGCCCCTGGGAGATCCGCAAGGAGTACCGCGGCGCGGTGGGGGCGTGGATCGAGCGCTACCGCAACGTGTGCCGGGAGATCGGCGTGGACTACGTGCCGATGCACACCGAGATGCCGTTCGACACCGCGCTGCTCGCCTACCTCGACAAGCGGAGCCGACTCGGATGACGTTCCTGAACCCGTGGTTCCTCGCGGGCCTCCTCGGGATGGGCATCCCGCTCGTCATCCACCTGCTGAGCCGGCGGACGACGACGCGCGTGGAGTTCTCCACGCTGGAGTTCCTGCGCAACCTCGAACGGAAGAGCATGCGGCGCGTGAAGGTGCGGCAGTGGCTGCTGCTCGCGCTGCGCATGCTGCTCATCGCGGCCGTCGCGATCGCGATGGCCCGGCCGACGTTGACCGGTGTCGCCGCCGGAGATGCCCGCGGGGCGACGTCGTCGGTGATCGTGCTCGACGGCAGCTGGTCGATGGGAATCCTCGACGGTGGCGCGCCGCGGTTCGATCAGGCGCGCGACCGCGCGCGGGAGATTCTCGGAACGCTCGAGGACGGAGACGAGGTGTTCCTGCTCGCGCCCGGCGCGGACGGCCTGGCCGCCAGCAACGAGCCGTCCCGCGATCTCGCCCAGGTGCGTGAGCGACTCGGCGCCCTGGAGCCCGGGCGACGCGCGGTGGATCTCGCGGCGGCGATCGAGGAGGCGGCGGTGACGCTGCAGTCGGCGCGCCACCCGAATCGCGAGGTTCACCTCGTGAGCGACTTCCAGCGGAGCGCGTTCGATCGCCTGGGCGACGACACGGTGCTGCCTTCCGGCGTGCGGCTGTTCCTGCATCCGATCGGCGACGCGACGCCGCCGAACGCGTGGGTTCAGTCCGTGGACTTCTCCGGCCAGATCCTGGAGACCGGCTCGCCCGTGGAGTTCCACGCGGTCATCGCTTCGGATCCGGGCTTCGAGCCCGCCGAGATCGAGGCCGAGCTCGAGATCGACGGAGAGATCGTGGATCGTCGCCGGATCGATCTCGGACCCGCGTCGCGTGTCACGATTCCGTTCCGGGAAACGTTGCGGAGCGACGGGCTGCATCTCGGCGCGGTCACGATCCGCGGCGCGGACGGACCCGAGGAGGACGATCGCCGGTACTTCACGTTGCGGGCGGAGAAGCAGACGCCGGTGCTGGTGGTGTGCCCGGACGAGCGCGTGCGACGTTACCTCTCGTCGGCGCTCGCGCCCGAAGGCGCCGCCGCCGGCACGTTCGCGGTGCGCACCGGAGGCGCGGAGGACCTCGCGTCGGCGTCGCGGGAACGCGAGGCGGCCATCGTCGTGGCGGATCTCGAGCGCTTCTCGGACGCGGCGCTCGCGGGGTTGAAGTCGTTCCTGTCGGAGGGCGGCGGACTGCTGCTGTTCCCGGGCCCGCACGTCGACGCGGCGGGGTGGGGGCGGACGATCCTGCCGAAACTCCTGCCCGGCGCTTTCGCCGACGTGATCACCGCGACCGAGCCGTTCGACTTCGGTCGCCACGACGAGGGTCATCCGCTCTTCGCCGCGTTCGCGGGGGAGGAGGGCGGTCTGCCGGAAGTCCGGTTCACGCGTGCGCTGCGTTTCCGGCCGCAGGCGGGCACGGCGACGCTCGCGTCGTTCACGAACGATGCGCCCGCGATCGTGGAATCGTCGCTTCTGCCGGGTCGGGCGCTGATGTTCCTGTCGTCGCCGGATCCGGCCTGGAGCGATCTGCCGCTGACGGGCGCGTTCCTGCCGCTGCTGCACGAGTCCGTGCGGTATCTCTCCGAGACCGGCGCCCGTGTGGCGCGCCAGCTCGAGACGGGCGAGGGTGCCACCGTCTGGCTCGCCACTTTGCCCGAGGGCGGTTCGGTCACGCTGCTCGGCCCGGACGAGTCCGAGCGCTCCGTGGCGCCCGAGGCCGGCTCGGGCGGCTACTCGCTCGCGCTCCCCGAGGCGCGAGTTCCCGGCTTCTGGGTCTTCCGCACCGCGGAGGGCGACACGCTCGCCGCGCTGGCCGCGAGTATTCCCGCGGCCGAGTCGGACCCGGAGCGCGTGGTGCCGGCCGAGCTCGAGGAGCGACTCGCGTCGGATCGCGGCGCGGTGCTCGCCGCAGGTCCCGGGGTGGCGTCGCGCGTGAAGGAGGCGCGCGTGGGGCGGGAGATCGGTCGGGCGTTCCTGTGGCTCGCCGGGCTGCTGCTGCTCGCCGAGATGCTGGTGGCGGCGCGGATGCGAGGTGCCGCCCAGGAGTCGGCGGCGTGACCGAGGGCCTGCTCGAACCCATCCTGCAGAGCGTCGTGGCCGACGACGCCTACCGCCGCGCCTTCGACCGGTTGCAGTCCGGTCGGGAGGCGGTGCTCGTGGGCATCGCGTGTTCCGCGAAGTCGATGGCGATCGCTCACCTGCATCGCGAGCGCGGCAAGCCCGTTCTCGTGGTCGTGCCGGACCAGGAGGAGGCGGAAGCCCTGCTCGGCGACCTCGAGGTCGTGCTCGGCGAAGAACGCGTCCTGTTCTTTCCCGAGACCGAGGTCATCCCGTACGACCGCCGCTCGCCGCACGTGGGCATCCTGGCGGAGCGGATCCTCACTCTGGCGTCGCTCGCCGACGGGGAGCCCGCGGTGGTGGTCACGACCGCGCGCGCGATCGGCGGCCGCCTTCCGGTGCCGGACGTCTTCGCGACGTTCCGCCTGCGCTTGGAGGCCGGCGGCGAGATCGATCGCGACACGCTCGCCGAGGCGCTGATCGCGCGCGGCTTCCGGGCGGAGCGCCTCGTGGAGGAGATCGGAACGTTCGCGCTGCGCGGCGGGATCGTCGACCTGTTTCCGTTCGGACGCGAGAATCCGATCCGCATCGAGTTCTGGGGCGACGAGATCGAGTCGATCCGCGCGTTCGATCCCGGGACCCAGCGCACCGTGGAGTCCCTGGATCGCGTCGACGTTCTCCCGCAGCGCGAGCTCCTGATCGACGACGCGATCGAGCGCGCCGCCCGTGAGCGCGGCGATCTCCCGTTCGATCCCGGACAGTCGCCCTGGATCGACGGTATCGAGTCGTGGCTCCCCCGCTTCCACCCGCGGCTCGGTTCCCTGCTCGAGTACTTCCCGGCCGACGGGATCGTGGTGCTGGACGAACCGAGCCGGGTGGAGGAACGACTCGAGGAGAGCTTCGAGCAGGCGCGCGCGGGACACGAGGATCTGCGGCGCCGCGGTCACGACGTCCCCGAGCCGCGGACGCTCTTCCTCGAGACCGGCGACGTCGCGGCGGATCTCGGCGGACGCGAGATCCTCCGCCTCGCGCTGTTCCCCGGCGAGTCGATCACCACGAGCCTGCGCCCCGCGGGCGCGCCGCCGGCCCCTCCCGCCGACAAGATGGTGGTGCATTCGCAGGAGACGTTCCGCGGGAACTTCGCGGTGCTACGCGAGCGCTTCAAGGGATTCGTGGAGGAAGGCAACGAGCTGTGGCTCCTCTGCGACAACCGCGGTCAGCTGTCCCGGCTCGAGGAGATGCTCGAGGATCTCGGCGACTCGCTGCGTCTCGTGATCGCTCCGTTGCGAAACGGTTTCGCGCTTCCGTCCCGTCGCCTCGTGGTCCTCACCGATCACGAGCTGTTCGCGCGGACGGCACGGCGCACGCGCGCGTTCCGTCACGGCGGCGGCGCGCCGATCCACGACTACCAGTCGCTGCGGAAGGGCGACTACGTGGTGCACGTGGACCACGGCATCGGTCGCTACGACGGGATCGAGCGAATCTCCACGGGCGGCGTGGAGTCGGAGTGCCTGCGCCTGCGCTACCAGGACGGCGACTCGATCTTCGTGCCGATCGACCAGATCAACCTCGTGCGGAAGTACGTCGGCGGGGAGGGCGGCGAGCCGCCGGTGGTGGCGAAGCTCGGCACCGCGGCCTGGGAGCGCACGAAGGCGCGCGTCCGCAAGGCCGTGGAGAAGATGGCCGAGCAGCTCCTGGAGGTGCACGCGGCGCGCGCCGCGAAGCGCGGCCATCCGTACCCGCCGGACGGCGAGTGGCAGCGCGAGATGGAGGCGAGCTTCATCTACGAGGAGACGCCGGACCAGAGGACTGCCACGGACGCGGTGAAGCGCGACATGGAAGACGCGCGCCCCATGGATCGCCTCGTCTGCGGAGACGTCGGGTACGGCAAGACCGAGGTGGCGATCCGGGCCGCGTTCAAGGCCGTGACCGACGGCAAGCAGGTCGCGGTGCTCGTCCCGACCACGATCCTCGCGCAGCAGCACCTCGAGACGTTCCGGGAGCGGCTCGCGGCGTACCCCGTGCGCATCGACATGCTCTCGCGGTTCCGCGGCCCGAAGGAGATCAAGGACACCGTGCAGCGCGTGAAGGGCGGGGAGGTCGATCTCGTGGTGGGCACGCACCGGCTCCTCTCCA
>JAGQIB010000284.1 GCA_020431545.1 Gemmatimonadota bacterium | reverse complement strand
GCCGGTGACCTCGACGGAGATCTGTCGGTCGCTCAGCTCCGGTATCCGGTCGGGATCAACGCCACGCAGGACGGGAGTCTGTTCTACGTATCGGACCTGGGACCGGCCGGGCGCGGTCGGCTGCGCCGGATCTACCTGACACCGACCGGGGCGCCGGTGCTCGCGCCCGGGAATGCCGGTCTCTCCCTCTCGCCCAATCCCTTCCGCGCGATGACGTCCGTGAGATACGCGCTGCGGCGGAACGGCCCGACCGACCTGGCCGTCTACGATACGGCGGGTCGCCTGGTGCGTCGGCTCGCCGATGCCCCGGGGGTCGCGGGGGAACACGTCGTCACGTGGGACGGTCGGGACGATTCGGGGCGCCCGACCGCTGCCGGGGTCTACCACCTGCGCCTGTCCGCCGACGGACGCACCGAGGGGCGGCGCGTGGTCCGGCTCCGTTGAGAAGCCGCGGTTCCGTCCCTGTCTGCCGGGCGTTCGGCCCGGGAGACAGGGCGGGAGGGAATTCCCGTGGCTAGGGTCGGTGACGACCCGATAGCATCGGGGTTCGGAGGGAGAAGCCCCTTGCGTGACGGTTCGCTCGACGACGTCCGGGAGCACCGGGATGGAGAGCTGTTCCCCGGCTTCGCGTCGATTCCTCTCTACCATGGCCCGAGTGCGGCGGTCGGGTGGTCGCGCGCCCGGTGGGACTCGCCGCTCTGGAGCGCGCCGCTCCCGAATCCGGAGCGGGGCGTGATCTTCGCGTTTCCCCGCAGGCCGTACTGGGTTCGCGCCGGGGAGCGGCGACTTGCCGTGACGCCGCACGGGATGCGTGTGCTGGCCTCCGGAGACGACGTGCCGAGAGCCTGTCCGGACGGCGGATTCGACATCGAGAACGCGTGGATCCAGGTGACCTCCGACCGGCTGGTCGAGGATTTGCATCGGGCCGGGATCGATCCGGAGGCCGCTCGCACGCTCGCCTCCCGGGCGAGCGATGTTCCACTGGCGGCCGAGACGCATGCGCTGCTCCGGGCGCTCATCGCGTACCTGGAACACGAACCGGAACGGGATGCCGGCGTGGTCGAGCGCGCGATCAGCGAAGTCGTCGTGAGGGCGATGGCAGGCGAACAGGAACGCGGTGCGCCGGCGCGCGAAGTGACGTGGAGGGGACACGTCGCGGCCGTTCACCGTACACGCATGTTCCTGGCCCAGAACTACGCGAACCCGGTGGCTCTGGGGCACGTGGCGCAGGCGGCCGGTCTTTCCCGGTCGCATCTCTGTCGCGTGTTCCGCGCACTCACCGGACAGTCGGTCCATGCGTTTCGAAATGAACTGCGTCTCCGCGAGGCGCTGTGGCGTCTGCCGGACTACCGGCACCGCGTGGGTGAGCTCGGAGTGGAGCTGGGGTTCTGCAGTCCGAGCCACTTCACGACGGCTTTCCGATCGTGCTTCGGCGCGCCGCCCGCCAGCTACGATGTGCGGAGCCGTCTCTGCGGGTCGTGAAAAAGCAACGTCTTGCGGATCACGGGTGGGAGAGCCCCCCGGCGCGTGGCGCCTCCGAGACGACGCGACTGACGCCGCGACGAGGCCTTTGAGGGGGCGCCCCCGCGTGCCGTCGCCGGGCCACCCGCCCCGGAATCCGCCCCCCGCGTTGACGGGGCGGCCCCCCGCGGTGTATGCACGAGGACGGTTGAGGGGTGGGCGGCGCCGATCGGATGCCCGGTCGCGCCCGGACGGGTGGATGCATCATGGCCAAGCGCAAGAAGAAGGGTCATTCCGGCGGTGCTCTGCGCACCCGCCTCCTCGTGGGCTTGACCCTCGCGACCGTCACGGTCCTCTACGCGATCGCGCTCGCCGCCTACCTACAAGACGGAAACTGGCAGCGTCCCGCCGCCGAGCTGGCCTCCCGCATGGGCCGAATGAACCATCTCGCCGCGCGAAGCACCGTGGGCCTCCTGGGCGTGACCGGGAGCGTGCTCCTCGCGGTGGCCGGCGGCCTCCTCGCGACCCGCTTCCTGGCCGGCCGCAAGCTCCCGGGGACCGGCCGGCGCACGATGCTGACCCTCACCGCCGCCGCGCTCCTCGCCGGCTCGCTCGCGGCGTTGCCCGGCGGTGCGCTGCCGCCGGAGCGTGCGCTCGTGGCCGGCTCGATCGGCCACGCGGTCGTGGCCGGACTGCACGCGTTGTTCGGCGGAGTCGGCGCGATCGTGGTGCTGGTGGGCGCGACGGCCGCGTTCTTCGCCACGGTCGGCGTGCCGATCTTCGCGCCGCTCGAGGGGCTCGCCGAGCCGCTGCTCGGGCTCTGGGATCGCGTGGCCGAGTTCTTCGCGTCCACCGGTCAGGCGATCCGCGACGCCTTCCCCGGGGAGGAGACCCGCGCCAAGCGCGCGAAGGCGCCCGCCCGGAGCCGCGCCGCGGCGGCGGAAGCGGAAGACGAGGAAGAAGAGGAGACCGAGGTCCGCGTCGTGCGGCCCGCGCGCGCCGCCCGGGTCGCGCGCCCCACCCGGGCCGCCGGCGACCCCGAGGGCGAGGACTGGGTCGGCGATGCCGCGCCCGCCATCGCCGTGGCTCCCTCGCGCCGCAAGCCGGCGGCGGAGGCCGAGGATGAGGAACTCGAGGAAGACGAGGAGTACGAGGACGAGGAGTACGAAGAGGGCGACGAGTACGAGGAAGATGAGGACGGCGAGGAAGACGAAGAGGACGAAGACGCGGACGAGTACGAGGAAGACGACGAAGAGTACGAGGACGACGAAGAAGAGGACGAAGACGGCGAGGAAGACGAGGCCGACGAAGAGGCCGAGGATCTCTACGCCGACGTCCCCGTCACCGTGCTCCCGCCGGCCGGCGAGCCGAAGCCGCGCCCGCGCCCCGAGGTCGAAGCCGAGCTCGGTCCCGAGGACTCGCTGACCGGTCTCGCCGACACGAGCATCCCGTACCAGCGTCCGCCGAACGACTTCCTCGAGATCGAGGAGGAGGACGCGGACGACGCCCGCATCCAGGAACAGCTCGTGGAGAGTGCCAAGGTCCTGGAGCGAACGCTCAAGGACTTCGGCGTGAAGGGGAAGGTCACGCAGGTCCAGCCCGGGCCCGTGATCACGCGCTACGAGATCGAGCCGGC
>JAGQIB010000283.1:12738-13388 GCA_020431545.1 Gemmatimonadota bacterium | reverse complement strand
CACGAGAAGGGCAGCTTCACGGGCGCGCAGGAGCGACGCACCGGCATCTTCGAGCGCGCCGACGGCGGCACGCTGTTCCTGGACGAGATCACCGAGATGCCGACCGAGCTGCAGGTGAAGCTCCTGCGGATCCTGGAGACGGGCGAGGTCACGCGCATCGGCGGCGGCGTGGCCAAGAAGGTCGACGTCCGGCTGATCTCCGCCACGAACCGCGATCCGGAGCAGGCCGTCTCCGACGGCAAGCTTCGCGAGGATCTCCTGTACCGGCTGAACGTGTTCCCGGTGGAGCTGCCGCCGCTGCGCGATCGCGACGACGACGTCGGGCTGCTCGCGCACGCGTTCCTCGACTCGCTGAATCAGGGCAAGCCCGAGCCGAAGCGCTTCTCGGACGAGGCGCTCGCGCGGCTTTCCCAGCACGACTGGCCCGGCAACGTCCGCGAGCTGAAGAACGTGGTGGAGCGCGCCTGGATCATGGGCGGCGAGATCATCGGCGCCGACGCGGTCCCGCTCGGCACGCGCCGTCCCCGCGCGACGCAGAGCGGCCATCGGGTCACGGTGGAGGTCGGAACGTCGATCGCCACGGCGGAGAAGGCGCTCATTCTCGCGACGCTCGAGCAGCTGGGCGGAAACAAGCGAGAGGCGGCCGCGAC
>JAGQIB010000283.1:0-12568 GCA_020431545.1 Gemmatimonadota bacterium | reverse complement strand
CAAGCCCGGGGGTCCATTTCCTTCCTTCCGCGAGTCTCGGGCTCGGGTACCCGAGGGTCACATCCCGGGAAAGGATTGAACCGGTACACAGCAGGAAGCGTGCCCATTCCATCTGCGCAGTCTCCATCGGGCCCCGGACACGCACAAGACATTGAATTCAAACAAGTTCGAGGATCCGGGCGGACCTCCCGCCCCGGGCGCGGCACGCTCGGACTCCTTGTGCCTTGTATTTTTTTCAAGATCGCCGGAGAGTTCCGGGATCCGTGAGGAAAACGTGGCCGGTGATCCCGTGACACTCCCCGAACGTCCGGACCCGGCAGCACGGGTCTTCCGTACCGAGCCCGTCTCGCTCGAGCGGGACCTGCTGCTCGATCCGGGCGATCTCGCTCCCGGCCGGCACGTGTCGCGTCGTCTCGCGGGCACGAGCGAGGATCGACTGCGCTGGCGCGGCGAGGCGATCGCCGAGACCCTCTGTCTCAATCCGGATGGCGTGACCCGGGTGCGCGAGGCGCTCCGCGCCGGCCACGTCGTGGTGCTCGAGAGCGACGCCTTCGAGCCGGTCGTCCGCGCCGTGGCGCGGCGGCTCTCGATCGATCGGTACGTGTGCCGCCGCGTGGAGATCCGCGACGGCAAGGCCACCGGCCGCGTGCTCCCCGATCTGCACCTCGTGCGACTGGACGAAGCCACGCGTCCCGCCCCCGTGTTCCTCAGCGGTGCCGTGCCGGCCCCCTGGTCGGTCCGGGACGCGCTCGCCGGGCAGCGGATCCTGATCAGCGGCGCCACCGGCTTCATCGGCAAGGTCTGGCTCGCCCAGCTGCTGAGCCAGCTCCCGGAGCTCGGGGGCGTCACGCTGATGCTGCGCGCCCGGGGACAGGATCCGGAGGCCCGCCTGGCGCAGATGATCGCGAGCCCGGTGTTCGCGGAGGTCCCCGCCGACGCTCGCGCCGCGGTGCGCGCCGTGGCCGGCGATCTCGCGCGACCGGATCTCGGACTCTCCGGCGACGATCGACGGCATGTCGTGGAGTCGACGGATCTCGTGATCAACTGCGCGGGGCTCACCGAGTTCAATCCCGATCCGCGTGACGCGCTGGCCGTCAACGTCGACGGGCCCCTCCGCCTGCTCGAGCTCGCGCGCGAGGCCGGCGCGGCGTTCCTCCACGTGTCGACGTGTTTCGTCGCGGGCGGGCGCGAAGGCCGCGTGGCCGAGACACTGGACGGCACGCGCACGCCGTTCGGCCTGCCGCTCGACGCCACCGCCGAGCGCGAGCGCCTCGCGCGGCAGTCCGTGGAGGGACCGCGGCGACGCGAGCTCGTGCGACTCGCGCGCGACCGCGCCCGCGAGCTCGGCTGGCCGAACGTGTACACGTTCACGAAGTCGCTCGGCGAGACGCTCGTGGCCGAACGCCGCGGCGACGTGCCGCTCGCGATCGCGCGCCCGGCGATCGTGGAGACGTCCGCGTTCTCCTCTCCCGGCTGGAACGAGGGGATCAACACGTCGGCGCCGCTCGCCCACCTGCTCGGGACGGCGTTCCGACAGCTGCCGGTGAACGAGCGCAAGCGACTCGACGTGATCCCGGTGGACCTGCTGTGCCGCGGCATGACGATCGTGGCCGCCGCGCTGCTGGAGGGCCGCGCCCCGCTCGTGACGCAGCTCGCCACCTCCGCCACGAACCCGCTGAACCTGGAACGCGCGGTGGAGCTCACCGCCCTCGCGCACCGGCGGTTCTACCGCCAGGGACGCACGTGGCGCGAGCGCGTGCTCGGCCGGCTCGAGGCCACGCCCGTGTCACGCGCCCGCTACGAAAACCTCTCCGCGCCGCGCCAGCTCGCGATCGTGCGCGGACTGAACCGCGCGATCGCCGCCGTCACGCCGGGCCGGCGCGCGCCGCTCGCGTCCGTGGAGAAGCGGCTGCGGCGCGCCACGGAGCTGATCGAGCTGTACGAGCCGTTCCTCCTCGACCACGAGCCGGTGTTCGAGGCGGACCACGTCGCCACGCTGTTCCACGCGCTGTCGGAAGAGGAGCAGGTGCGGTTCCCCTGGAACCCCGAGGCGATCGACTGGTACGACTACTGGATCCACGTCCACATTCCGGCGCTCCGCCGGTGGGCGTATCCGCTGATCGAGCGTCGCGGGTCCGGACGGCCGAAGCCGGTCGAGACCTCCCGCGAGAAGCCCGCCACTCCGGCCGGAGTGAAGACCTG
This sequence comes from Gemmatimonadota bacterium, assembly GCA_020431545.1. Taxonomy (GTDB): domain Bacteria; phylum ARS69; class ARS69; order ARS69; family ARS69; genus JAGQIB01. The sequence continues at coordinate 10,366 of JAGQIB010000283.1, read as the reverse complement.
ATGGCCACGCTGCTCACCGGCTCCACCGGTTACCTGGGCTCGTACCTCGCGGCCGGCCTGCTGCGCGAGGGCGAACCCGTGGCGGTGCTCGTGCGCGCGCGCGACCGGGCGGAGGCGGAGCGGCGTCTGTGGCGCGCGTGGCAACTCCACCTGACGCCCGAGGACTTCTTCGAGCACCTTCGGCTGCGGGTCGAGGTATTCGCGGGCGACCTCACGGAGCCGGACTTCGGCCTCTCGCCCGACGATCGTCTCCGCCTCGCGCGCACCACGGATGCGATCCTGCACTGCGCCGCCTCGCTGAACCGGCGGTCCGAGCGCGCGTGTCTGAACGTCAACATCCGGGGCACGCTCGCGCTCGCAAAGCTCGCGCGCGAGATCCAGGACGAGCGCGGCCTGCGGCGATTCAGCCACGTTTCCACGGTGTCGGTGGCGGGCGAGCGGTCGCACGAAGTCGTAGACGAAGACTCCGCCGTCGACTGGCAACGTCGCGACTACGACGCCTACGGCCGCACGAAGAAGTTCGCGGAACACCTGGTGGGCGAGCTGCTGCCCGACGTCTCCCGCCTCGTGTTCCGGCCGTCCATCGTGATGGGCGACAGCCGCTTCGCGGAGACGACGCAGTTCGACATGGTGCGCGCGTTCTCGTTCCTCGCGTCGCTGCCCGTGCTGCCGCTGCGTCCGCTCGATCGGATCGACATCGTGCCCGCGAACTGGGTGGCGGATGCGATCGTCACGTTGCACCTGCGCGAGCGGACGGATCATCGCGTGTACCATCTCTCGGCGGGGCGCGAGGCGCCGACGTACCGCGCGATCACGGACACGCTGTCCGAGGCGCTCGGCACCGGCCGCCCGGCCTACGTCCCCGGGCTCGAAGGGCCGTTCCGGTTCGCGGCCTCCGTCCTCGGGCGGCTCGGTCCCAAGCCGGTGCGACTCGGCGCGCGGCTCCTCGACGTCTTCTTCCCGTATCTCACGTACGACACGGTGTTCGATTCCTCCCGCGTGGTGACCGAGCTCGGCCGCGCGCCCGCGTCGTTCCCGAAGTACGCGGCGCCGTTGCTGGACTGGTCGCGTCGCCAGAACTTCCGCTACCCGCACCGCGAGTGGCCGGAGGGCGCGGATCGGCCGCCGGCGCCGTCGCGTCCCGCCACGCTCGAAGACGTCGCGGCCGCCGCGAAGACGACGAACGGCTCGAACGGCTCCCATTCCCGCTCGAGGGCCGCCCATGAGTGACGTGCTGCTGCGTCGCTGGACCGGCGCCGTGATCGAGGGCGCGAAACGTGGCCCCGCCCGCCCGTGGCGCCCCGGCCAGCCGCTCGACCTGCTGATCGCGGGCTACAACGGCGCGCGCAACACCGGCTCCGACGTTCGTGTCGAGGAGATGGTGCGGCAGATCGAGCACGTCCTCGGTCCGGACCGCGTGCGCATCTCGGTGCTCACCCAGGACTTCCGGCTCACCGAGGGCTACTTCGGCAACTCGCGGCAGGTGAAGCTGCCGGACGTCTTCCCGCCGTTCCTCGCGCGCGAGGTGCCGCGTCACCACGGCGTGATCGCGGCCGAGGGCTCCATGTTCAAGAGCCGCTTCGCGGATGCGTTGACCACGATGATGGTCGGCGCGCTCGGGGTCGCGTCGGCACGGAACGGGATCTCCATCGGCTACGGCGCCGAGGCCGGCGACATGCATCCGGGCCTCGAACGGCTCGTGCGCCGGCACTGCGGCTCGTCGCTCGTGATCACGCGCAACCGCGAGTCGGAGACCCGCCTGCGCGCGCTCGGAGTTCCGGTCGAGCCCGGCACCGACACCGCGTGGACGTTCGAGCCGCGGGGCGCCGAGCGGGCGGACACGCTGCTGCGCGCGGCCGGCTGGGACGGCTCGACCCCGATCCTCGGGCTGTGTCCGATCAATCCGTTCTGGTGGCCGGTGCGACCGTCGATCCTCAAGGGCGCGGCGCGACTGTTCGGCGCGTACCGGGAGAGCCACTACCGCTCGATCTACTTCCACCGCGCAGGCGCCGACGTCGACGCGGCGTACGACCGCTACCTGTCCTCGATCGCGAACGCCGTGACCGCGTACCGGCGGGAGCGGCACGTGTTTCCCGTGCTCGTGGCGATGGAGGCGCTGGACCAGGACGCGTGCGCGCGCGTCGCGGCCCGGCTCGACGGCGCGCCGGTGTTCGCCTCCGGCGATCACGACATGCACACGCTCGTGTCGATCCTCCGGCGCTGCGACCGGCTCGTGTCGTCGCGCTTCCACGCGATCGTCACGAGCATGCCGGCGCTCGTGCCGTCCGCCGGAATCACGATGGACGAGCGCATCCGCAACCTGATGCACGAGCGCGGCCACGAGCATCTGCTGCTCACGGTGGACGACCCCGCGCTCGAGGAGCGACTGCGCGGCATCCTGCATCGGCTGGACGACGAGGCGGAGTCGATGCGCGACGATCTCGGACGCACGGTGTCGGACAATCTCGTGCGGATGGCGCGCATGGGCGCGTTCCTGGAGGCCGAAGTCGCACGTCGCTTCGCGGAGTTCCCCGTGCGCGAAGGGCTCGTCCCGTGGCGCGAGTACCTGCCGCCGCTCTCGCCCGGACTCGAGGCGCTCGCCGCCCGCTGGGCCACGGACGCCCCCGCACTCGGCGCGCCGCATCGATCGGGAGTTCCCGCGTGAAGCACCTCGAGCGGATCCTCGGGGAGCTCGATCGCCACCCCGATCACCCGTTCGTGCAGGAGGCGCGAGGCGGACAGCTTCTCGCGTTCCCCGGTTCGTGGCTCGCGGAGCGCATCCGACGCGCGCGTGCGTTCCTGAGCGACGCCGGCGTGCGTCCCGGTGACCGCGTGGCGCTGCTCGGCACGAACTCCGCGGGCTGGGTCGCCGCGGATCTCGCGATCATCGCGCACGGCGCGATCGTGGTGCCGCTGTACGCGCGCAGCCAGCCGGCGGAGATGGCGGCGCTGCTGCGCGACGCCACCCCGACGCTGGTGCTGGTGGAGTCGGCCGAGCAGGCCGCGGCGTTGCGGCAAGCGGGAGTCGACGTTCCGATCCACGAGCTCGCCGCGCTCGAGCAGGCGGAGGATCGCGGAGAGGAGCCGCCCGAGCGCGACGTCGAGTCGCCGGTGGCGATCCTGTACACGTCCGGCACGTCGGGCGAGCCGAAGGGCGTGGTGCTGACCGGCGCGAACCTGGACTTCATGCTCGAGCGAACGAACCGGCGCCTCGATGGGCTGATGGGCCGCGAGCCGGGGCCGGATCGCGTGTTCCACTACCTGCCGTTCTGCTTCGCGGGATCCTGGATCCTGCTGCTCGCGTCGCTCGGCCGGCGGAGCGTCCTCACGCTGAACACGGATCTCTCCGCGATCGTGGAGGACCTCGCGCTCGCGAAGCCGCATTACTTCCAGAACGTGCCGGTGCTGCTGGAGCGGATGCGCGAGGGCATCACGCGCGCACTCGCGCGCCGCCCGCCGACGCGCGCGCTGTTCCGGGCCGCCGAGCGCGCGCAGCAGGCCGAGATGCGCGGGGAAACGCCGCGCCGGCGCGACTTCGTGGCCCGCGGCACGGCGCGCGCCGTGCTGTTCCCCACGGTGCGACGTCGCCTCGGGCCGCGACTCCGCGCGCTGATCTGCGGCTCCGCGCCGTTGACGAGCGAAACGCAGGGATTCTTCGACCTGATCGGCATCCCCGTGCTCCAGGTCTACGGCCTCACGGAGACCACCGCGATCCTCACGATGGACGAGCCGGATCGCGTGGTGCCGGGCCGCGTGGGCCGAGCGGTGGAAGGCGTGGAGATGCGACTCGGCGAGCACGACGAGATCCTCGCGCGCGGCCCGAACGTGTTCGGCGGCTACTGGAACCGCCCGGACGCGACGTCGGCGTCGTTCACGGACGGCTGGTTCCGCACGGGCGATCAGGGTGAGGTGGATGCCGGCGGCAACTGGCGCGTGATCGGACGCATCAAGAACCTGATCGTGCCGACGTCCGGCCACAACGTCGCGCCCGAACCGCTCGAGGAAGCGATCTCGGCGCGGCTGCCGGCGGCCCAGCAGGTGGTCGTGATCGGCGACGCGAAACCGTGGCTCGCCGTCCTGGTCACGGGGTCCGTACGGCCGGAAGAAGTGGAACGCGCGCTCGAGGAGATCAACGTCGATCTCCCCCACTACCGGCGCGTGCGCGGATCGCTCGTGATCGAGACCCCGTTCACGGCCGAGGATGGGCTCCTCACGGCGAACGGGAAGCTTCGGCGCGCCGCGATCGGCGAGCGGTTCCGTGACTCGATCGACGCGCTCTACGCGCAGTCCGCCGTTTCGGCGTGACGGGAGGCGACGTGCTCGAGTACCGCGGAGACACGCTTTCCTGGTCCGTCGAGGATCACGTCGTCCGGGTGGAGCTGCATCGCGCGCCCGCGAACGAAATCGGGAGCGAGATGCTCGACGATCTCGAGCGCCTCGCCGGCGCGCTGCCGGCGCTGGAGGAGCGGGCGCGGGCGCTGGTTCTGTACTCGTCGCTGCCGGCGGGATTCTGCGCGGGCGCGGACCTGCGCGAGCTGTGGCGACGCGGGGAGACCCTTCCCGCAAGCGAGCGCGTCGCCGGCGTGCGCGAGTTCCTGGAGCGCATCCACGCGGTGCTGAACCGCCTCGACGACTCCTCCCTCACCACGATCGCGGCGCTGCACGGCATGGTGTTCGGGGGCGGCTTCGAGCTCGCGCTGGCCTGCGACGTACTCGTGGCCGACAAGCTCGCGCGGTTCTGCTTCCCCGAGCTGCGGCTGGGCCTGATCCCCGGCTTCGGCGGCATCCCGCGCCTCGAACGCGACGTGGGCAACGCGGTCGTCCGCGACCTGCTGCTCACGGGCCGCAGCCTGAACGCGAAGCGAGCGCACGAGGTCGGCCTCGTGAGCCAGCTCGTGGGAGAGGGCCAGGCGCTGCCGGCCGCCCTCGCGACCGCGGCCCAGACCACGAAGTTCGACGCCGGCACGGCGACGGCCGCGAAGCGATTCGCGAAGCCCGTCCCGTACGAACGGCTCGCCGAGGAGATCGACGTCTTCTGCGAGCTGCTCGCCCGCCCCGCGGTGGAGGAAGGCCTCCGCCGGTTCGTGAACAGCGCGGATCCGCTTCCCTACCTTCCGTGAGGTCCGAGATGAGCACGCCGAACGAGACACTGGAGGAGATCCTGGATCTCGCCGCCCGCCACTTCGACGTCTCGCGCGACACGCTCGCGCCGGACGACGACTTCTTCGCGAAGCTCCGCATCGACAGCCTCAAGGCGCTGGAACTGCTCTCCCGCCTCGAGGGTCACTTCGGCGTGGAGCTGCCGGACTGGGAGATGCAGGGCGTCACCGACTTCCGCACGCTCTCCGAGCGCATTCACGCGCGACGTTGACCAGTCCCTCCCCTCTCTCCGACCTCGGGAACCCCACGAGCCTCGGAGTGGCGTTGACGCGCGCGTTCGCGCGCCACGGCGACGCGCTCGCGCACATCGAGGCGGACCGCGATCGCGAGAACGGTCGACTGACGTACCGGGATCTCGAGGCGCGTTCCGGAGGCCTCGCGGCGTGGCTCGCGGAGCGCGGCTTCGGGCCGGGAGATCGCGCCGCGATCGTGATGTCGAACCAGGCGCGCTGGCACGTCGCCGCGGCGGCGGTGTTCCGGCGCGGCGGCGTGCTCGTGCCGCTGGACTTCAAGCTCTCGGCCGCGGAACAGGTCGCGCTCCTCGCGCACGCGAAGCCGAAGGTCGTGTTCGCGGAGTGGCACCTGCTGCGGGCGCAGGGAGGCGTGGCGGAGTTCGCGTCGCTCGGGATCGCGGACGTCGTCGCGACGGACGTGCCCCCGGGCCAGGAGATCGCCCGGCCGGCGGCCGCGCGCGCCACGCCGTTCGACGAGACCACGGGCGCCGGCGCTCCGTCCGCAACGACTCGTGATGCCGGCGCCGTGCCCGACGAGCCCGCCCCCATCAGCGTCCCCCCGACGGTGGAGCGCGCGCCGGAAGACGTCGCCTGCCTGGTGTACTCCTCGGGCACGGGCGGCCGCCCCAAGGGCTGCCAGCTCACGCACGGAAACTACCTCGCGCAGTTCGACGCGCTCGCGCAGCTGCACCCGCTCGGCCCCGGCACCCGATATCTCTCGATCCTCCCCACGAACCACGCGATCGACTTCATGGTCGGGTTCCTGGGCCCGTACTTCCGCGGTGCGACCGTGGTGCACCTGCGCACGCTTCGCCCGGAGTTCGTGCGCGACGCGTTCCCGCGCTACCGGATCACGCACATGGCGCTCGTCCCCCTGGTGCTCAAAAACCTGGAGACGGGACTTCGCCGCCGCTTCGACGAACTGCCGCCGCTCCGGCGCGCGGTGTTCGAGGGACTCGTGCGCCTGAACGTCGCGCTTTCGGGCGGCAGGCCACGCCCCGCGATCGCGCGTCGCCTGCTGCGCCCCGTGCACGACGCGTTCGGCGGCCGCCTCGAGGCGCTGTTCGTGGGCGGCGCGTACTCCGCGCCGGACACGTTGCGTTTCTTCCACCGGCTCGGCATCCCTGTGGCGAACGGCTACGGCCTCACGGAGGCGGGCACCGCCATCACGCTCGATCGCCTCGATCCGCCGCAACCGGAGACGGTCGGCACGCCGCTCCCCGGCATCGAGCTCACGATCGCGGACCCCGGCCCGGACGGCATCGGCGAGGTCCGTGTTCGCAGTCCGATGATCATGCGCGGCTACCTCGACGATCCCGAGCTCACGGCGGAGACGTTCGCGGAGGGCTGGCTCTGCACCGGCGACCTCGGCCGCCTGACCGAGGGGGGAGCGCTCCAGCTCGTGGGGCGTCGCAAGAACATGATCGTGACCGAGGGCGGCAAGAACGTGTACCCCGAGGACGTGGAGATCGCCTTCGCGGGGCTCGCGCCGGATCTGTGCCTGTTCGCCGCGCACTGGCTCTGGCCGGGCACGGCCCGCGACGAGCGACTCGTGCTCGTGGCGCGCCCCGATCCCGAACGCCCCTCGGAGGACGTGCTGTTCGCGGAGATCGAGACCCGCAACCGGCGGCTCCCCGAGCACCAGCGGGCGAGCGCGGTGCTGTTCTGGAGCGAGGAGTTCCCGCGCACGGCCTCGATGAAGGTGAAGCGCGGCGTGCTGGCGGAATACCTGCGGGAGCGGTCGGCTCCCGATCGAATGCGGCCGCTGGCGTGAGCGACCTCGGCGCGAACGTACGCTCCACGTTCCGGTGGGCGATCAGCTTCGCTCACTTCATTCCGGCCACGTTGCTTCTGGTGGCGCTGCGGCCGCTGCTCGGCCCGCGACTCATCGAGCCGCTGCTTCGCCTGTACTCCCGGAACGTCGTGCGACTCGCCGGGATGCGGCTGGAGGTGGAGCGCTCGCCAAGGATCGACGCCGGGGCGAAGTACCTGTTCCTGTCGAACCACGTGAACGTGTTCGATCCGTTCGTCGTCTACGCGTCGCTCGGGCAGAGAGCGCGCGGTCTCGAGCTCGAGTCGCACTTCGACGTGCCGGTCTACGGCTGGTTGATGCGCGCGTTCGGCAACGTGCCGGTGCCGGACCGGCCGTCCCGCGAGGGACTGGCGCGGCTGGACCGGGAGGCACGCGATCGTCTCGACCGCGGCTACAGCCTCGTGATCTTCCCGGAGGGGACCCGCACGCGAGACGGCTCACTGAGCCCGTTCCGCTCCGGGGTGTTCCGCCTGGCGACCCGCTGGGGGGCGGCGATCGTTCCGGTCTCGATGACGGGCGCGTTCGAGTTCCAGCAGGTGAGCGGATTCCGGCTGCGTCCGGGCGTGGTCCGAGTGCGCCTGCACGACCCCATCGAGGTCGACGGGCGCACGCCGGATCAGCTCTCCGCGCTCGCGTTCGAGGTCATTCGAAGCGAGATGGATTCGTCCGGGCCGCGACCTCGTCCTCCGCGATGACCTCGACCTCCGCGAGGAGATGCCGGGTCACGAAGCGCGGACCCACGTGGCGAGCCGTGCCGAGCACGGTGGCCAGGGCGAGCGTCAGGAACTCCGGCGTCGACGGTCGCGTGAAGTAGCCGCTCCAGCCCACCGCCTCGAGTCGCCCCGCGTCCCCCGGCTGGCCGGCCGGCGCGACGAGAACGAGCTCGGTGGAGCGAAGTCGCGCGTCGCCCTGCACGAGCGAGCCGAACGTGAGCGCGTCCGGCCCCGAGAACGGCGGATTCGCGACGAGGAGATCGAACGGCTCGCCGGCCTCGGCCGTCTCGCGCAGCCGTCGCAGAGCCTGCGTGGACGATCCGCAGTACATCGTGCGCGCGCCGAGCGACTCGAGACGCTCCTCGAGCTCCGGATCCTCCTCGCCGAGGAACAGAATCCGCGCTTCCGCGAGGCGCCCGCGAACGAGCGGCACCGAACGGGAGGCGCGCTCGAGCGGCAGTTCCAGGTCGAAGCGAGAACCGAGTCCGAGTCGACTGCTTCCCACGAGCGTACCGCCCATGAGCTCCACCAGCTCTCGCGCGAACGCGAGGCCATGGCTCGACGGTTCGCCCGCGAGGACGCGCTCGAGGTGCTCGGACCGCGTGCCCACCCCGGTGTCCTCCACCGTGATGCTCAGGAACTCCTCCTCCGCCCAGGCGGCACGAACCTCCACGCTGCCGCGCGGCGTGTGATCCACCGCGAAGCGGACGAGTTCCTCGAGCGCCTGGCGGATGCGACTCGGATCGCCCACCACGCGCGCCGGCAGGTCCGTCTCCAGTCGGAGCGAGAGGTCGAGCCCTTCGCCCTCGGCGAGGGGGGCCAGACGATCGATCTCCGCGCGCAGCGCGACTGCGGGCGAGAACTCGATCTCCCGGATCCCGAGATGGCCCTCGGTGAGCTCCGCCACGTCGCGGATGCAGCCCACCCGGGCGAGCAGGGACCGGGCGTCGCGCGCGATCGCATCCGCGTGCTGGCGCGTGTCCCCCGGCAGCGGGGTTTGCAGCAGCTGGTTCACGCGCGCCAGAATGGCGTCGAGTGACGGCCGGAGCCCGTCGAGGTCTTCCACCAAGCGGTGGCACTCGCCGGCCCCGCGCGATCGGCGCAGGTCGATCATGGATCCTCCCGTTCGCGCCGAGTCTCCCGATCGGCGCTCTCCCTGATTCGTGCGATCGGCAGCGGCGCCCGCCCGCTTGATCCCGGGCCCGACTCCGGTCCGGCCCCGGACCTCGGGACCGGCCGGTCCCGGTCCCGGGGGGCCCCCCCGGCGGGCAGATTCACCCCACTGAATACGAATTCGGCGATCCCGGGTCGGCGGTGCCGAGCGACGCGTCCGTTCGTCCCAGAATCGGCGAGGCACCCGCAACCCGGCGGCCACGACTCCCGTAAGCCCCCTATCACCAACGCAAACCGGGGGGTGCCCGATGAAGCTGCTCCGACTGATCCCGATCGTCGCCCTGATGATTCCCGTCGTCGCGTCCGCCGGCGACGACTCCCGCTGGCTGCACGTGGCCGTCGACGACGACGGCGACCGGGTCCGCGTCAACGTTCCGCTGACGGTCGTGACCGCGGCGCTCCCGCTGATCGAGGCCGACGAATTCCACCACGGCCGCGTCCGCATCGACGACATGGACCTCGAGCCCGAGCAGATCGTGACCCTGCTCCGCGCGATCCGCGACGCCCAGGACGGCGAGTACGTCACCGTCGAGGACGGCCGCGACACGGTGAAGGTCCGCAAGGAAGGCAAGTTCCTGCACGTGGACATCCGCGAGGACGACGACGACACGGTCAACGTGCGGATGCCGATCGAGGTCCTCTCGGCGCTCGTGTCCGGCGAGGACGACGAGCTCGACATCCTCGCCGCGCTCGACGTGCTCTCGAAGTACGAGGGCGAGAACCTCGTCACGGTGAACGACGACGGCGCCGCGGTGCGCATCTGGGTGGACCGCAAGAACGCGCAGAACGACTGACCCCACGAGGAGGAACGACCATGAAACGCAGTGACCGCACCCTGTTCGCACTGCTGTTCGCGATTCCGGTCCTGCTCGTGCTGCCGTTCGTGCTGATCGCGGCGGACAGCTGGACTCCCGGCGCGATCGAGTGCCGCGTGATCGAGAAGAGCGGCGGAGAAGTCGGCGTGACGATCCCCGCGATGCTGGTTCCCGTCGCGATCCGACTGGCTCCGTCCGTCATCGTGGACGACATCCGCTGCGAGCTGGACGACGACGCCCGCCAGGGAATCGAGATCGCGCGCGCCTCGCTGCGCGAGCTCGGCAAGGTCCGCGACGGCATGCTCGTGGACATCCGCACGAACGAGGAGATCGTGCAGGTCGAGATGAAGAAGGGCACGATCCACGTGTACGTGGATTCGCCGGACGAGGTGGTCCGGGTGGCGGCGCCGATCTCCGCCGTGAACGACGTGCTCGATGCGATCCTCGGCCGCGTGATCT
>JAGQIB010000282.1 GCA_020431545.1 Gemmatimonadota bacterium | reverse complement strand
ACGTCGCGGAGCTTCGCCGCCTCGGCCGGTTGCAGGGTGGTGCGCAGCGTGGCCGCGATGTCCTGGGCGATGGAGGCCTGCACGGCGAGGACGTCGCGCAGCTCGCGATCGTAGGTGCTCGACCAGAGGCTCTGCTCCGTCGCCGCGTCCACGAGCTGGGCGGTGACCCGAACCTGGTTCTCGAAACGTCGCACGGAGCCTTCCACCACGTAGCGCGCGTCGAGGCGGTGTCCGATCTCCCTCGGCGTGTCGGCCTCCTCCATCGCCACCGCCACGGACGTGCGGGAAATCACCTTCAGATCGTGCAGGCTGCCCAGCGCGGTGATGACGTCCTCGTAGATCCCGGTCGAGAAGAAGTCGCTCGAGTCCTGCGGGCTCAGGTTCTCGAACGGAAGCACCGCGATCGTCTTGGGTACGGAGTCGGAGGCGGCGCGATCGCGCGAACGGAGACCGGCCCAGAGGCCGAGGAGCGCCAGGGCGAGGACGGCGACGCCGATCAGCGCGGGGCGGCGGCGACTCGATGCGACGCGCGGCGTGCGGTCCGGGGACGGAGTCGAGGCGCCGGTGGCCACGGTCCGGCCGGACTCGAGCTCCGCGCGGAGGGCCGCCAGCTCGTCGCGCACTTCGGTCGCCGCGGCGTACCGGCCGCTCGGGTCCTTCTGCAGGCAGCGCTCCACCACGGAGCCGAGTCGGCACGGATGATCGGGCTTCACGCGCGCGAGTTCCGGCGGGCTCGCGGTGAGGATGGAGGACATCACGTCGGCCTGCGTGTCGCCGCGGAACGGTCGGTGTCCGGTGCACAGCTCGTAGAGCAGGACACCGAGCGAGAAGATGTCGGATCGGTGGTCGACCTCGCGACCGCGCAGCTGCTCCGGCGACATGTAGGGCACGGTGCCGATGACGGCGCCGTCGACGGTGAGCGGCTGCGCGCGCGTGGCCGTGTCATCCCCCGGCGCGGACTCGATCGGCTTCGCGAGCCCGAAGTCGAGCACCTTCACGCGGCCGTCGGCGGTGACCATGACGTTCGCGGGCTTGATGTCCCGGTGGGCGACGGATCGCGCGTGCGCGGCCGCGAGCGCATCGGCTACGGCGATGCCGAGGTCGAGCACGCGGGGCAGCGGGAACCCGTCCGGCGGGAGGAGGTCGGCGACGCTTCGCCCTTGGATCAGCTCCATCGTGAGGAACCGCACGCCGTCCGCCGCCTCGATCGAGTACAGCGTGACGATGTGCGGGTGATTGAGCCCGGCGACGGTCTTGGCCTCGCGCTCGAATCGCCGGAGCCGCGCCGGATCGGACGCCATGGCCGCCGGCAGGATCTTCAGGGCGACGTCGCGATCGAGCTTCGTGTCCCGGGCCCGGTACACCTCGCCCATGCCGCCCTCGCCGATCTTCTCGAGGATCTCGTAGTGGGCGAGGGTCCTTCCGATCACCGGGGGGCCTCCGGGGCAGCGGGGGGCAAGGGGGCACTTTACCGCGATCGAGCGGGGATGGGGGTGACGGATGGGACGCGGATCCGGCCTGTGAATGCGGGCCGGTGAGAGCTCCGGGAGTCCGGATCTGTGAATGCGGCCCGGTTTGCTCGTTCTCCTGTCAGATCCGGCGAGAGCCGACTCTCG
>JAGQIB010000281.1 GCA_020431545.1 Gemmatimonadota bacterium | reverse complement strand
TCAACAGCCGGCGAGTGCTCGGCGAGGATTACGACGGGCTGACCGAGGTCCAGACCTCGCATCTCGCGTTCGGGTTGCCCGATCTCAGTCCCTACTCGCGCTCGAGCGCGTTCGACAGCCGGGAGCTCTGCGTGCTGATCGAGCGCGCGATCTCGACGTTCGAACCGCGCCTCGTGAAGGGCACGGTCAAGGTCGAGTTCGTCAAGAGCGACCGTGTCGACGACTTCGCGATGCGCTTCCGGATCCGCGGGCTCCTTCACGTCGAGCCGATCACGGAGCCGGTGACCTTCGACACGGCGCTCGATCCGAACAACGGTTCGATGAAGGTGGAGGCGACGGAGTGAATCGCGACCGGCTACTGGAGTACTACAACCGCGAGCTCGCGTACGTGCGACGTCTCGCCTGGGAGTTCGCGGAGCGCTACCCCGCGGTGGCGGGCCAGCTGCAGCTCGAGCCCGACAAGTGCGAGGATCCGCACGTCGAGCGACTGATCGAGTCGTTCTCGCTGCTCACGTCGCGTATCCGCATGCGACTGGACGACGAGTTTCCCGAGATCTCCGACGCGTTCCTCTCGGTCCTCTATCCGCACTGGCTGGCGCCGATCCCGTCGATGACGATCGTGCAGTTCGGTCTCGATCCGGACTGGAGTCGCGAAGGTGAGGGCCTCGCGATTCCGCGCGGTACGGCGATCCAGACGCGCCCGGTGGACGGCTTCCGGTGTCAGTTCCGCACCACTCTCGACCTGACGCTGTTCCCGATCGCGGTGGAGTCGATCGAGGCGATTCCCGTTCCGGAGGGCGAGCCGGGGTGCACGCCCGACACGCGCGGCGCGGTCCGCATCGTCCTCAAGACGCTCGGAGGGCAACCTTTCCGGTCGCTCGGGCTGGACTCGTTCGATTTCTTCTGCGACGGCGACCCGGTCATCGCGCACTCGTTGCACGAGCTGCTGTTCCGGAACCCTCTCGGCGTCCGCGTGCGGGCCGGTGAGAGCGGAGTCCCGACCCGCCTCGACGCAGGGCGGATCGTCCCGGTGGGGTACGAGCGGGACCAGGGGCTGCTGCCGTACCCGCCCGGATCGAATCTCGGGTACCGGCTGCTGAGCGAGTACTTCGCGTTCCCGGACAAGTTCCTGTTCGGCCGGATCGAGGGCCTCGGAGCCGTGGCGGGAGCCGCGGACAGCGACCGGCTGGAGGTCTCCGTGCTGCTGGATCGGTTCCCGCTGGAGCTGTCCGGCAAGCTGGCTCCCGACAACCTGCGACCGGGCTGCACGCCGGCCGCGAACCTGTTCTCGAAGGAGTGCGACCCGGTGCGGCTGGACCGGACCACGGTCGAGTACCAGATCCTGCCGGACGTCCATTCCCGCGACGGCTACGAGGTCCACAGCGTGCTCGACGTCTCGACGACGTCGCCGAAGACCGGGGCGGTGCGTGACTACACGCCGTTCTACGCACTCAAGCACGGGGAGGAGGTCGCGGACGCGGCCTTCTGGCACGCGGTGCGCCGCGAGTCTCCCCGGGAGGGCGATCAGGGCTCCGATCTCTGGATCACGCTGGTCGATCGCCGTCATCGTCCCATCGAGCGAGAGGTCGGGGAGGTCCTGCACGTGACGGCGTTGTGCTCGAATCGAGATCTGCCCGCGCGGTTGCCGGTGGGCCCGGAGGGAGACTTCCGGATCGAGGGCAAGCCGGGCGTTCGCAGCCTGCGCTGCCTGCGCAAGCCGACGGCGGCGATCCGCCCGCGGGCGAGCGCGGCCGCGCGCTGGAAGCTCGTGTCGCATCTCTCGCTGAACCACCTGTCGCTCACGGACTCCGCGGCGGGCGGCCGGTTCGACACCGACGTCTCCGGGATCACGAGCGGCTCGCCGGGTCTCGACGCGTTTCGGGAGATGTTGCGTCTGTATGACCACACCGACTCGGCGGTCGCGAAGCAGCGCATCGCCGGGCTCACCTCGATCTCGTCGCAGCCGGTGATGAAGCGAATCCGGGCCGGGGACGTCACGGTGCCGGCGCGGGGGCTCGAGGTCACGCTCGAGCTCGATCAGGACAAGTTCGCCGGCAGCGGACCGTTCCTGTTCGCCTCCGTGCTGGAACGGTTCCTCGGAATGTACGCGTCGATCAATTCATTCGTCCGCACGGTCGCGAAGGTCCGTCAGCGGGAAGGAGTGCTCAAGGCATGGCCACCGAGGGCCGGGTCCCGGTCTCTCCTCTAGAGGAGACCCTCTTCGACGAGGGGCAGCTCTTCGAGTTCTTCCAGGCGGTCCGCCTGCTCCAGTCCCGGGACCGGAGTCGTGCGCCCGTCGGGGAGGAGGCGGATCCCCGCCGGGAGTCCGTGCGCTTCCGTGGCGACGCCCGACTCTCGTTCGCGCCGAGCGACGTGGCGGACATCGCGGAGTCCGCACAGGATGGCGGTCCACCGGAGATGACGCTCGCATTCCTCGGGGTGGCGAGCCCGATGAGCTTCGGATCGCTGCCGCTCTGCTACGCCGAGCACGTGCTGGAGCGCCGGTCCCGCAAGGACCATGCGATCCAGGACTTCTACGATCTGTTCAACCACCGCCTCGCGTCGCTCTTCTATCGCGCCTGGGAGAAGCACCGTTTCCCGATCGAGTACGAGCGATCGAGTGCGACGGAGGGCGGACGCTTCGAGCGTTCGCTGTTCGCCCTGATCGGACTCGGTACCGCGGGGCTGCGGGGACGGCAGGCGTTCTCCGATCTGGCTTTGCTGCGGTGGGCGGGCGTGCTCGCGCGACGTCCGGTCACGGAACAGGTCCTCCACGACCTGATCGCGGAGTGGTTCGACGTGGAAGTCGAGGTCGAGACGTTCGTGCCGCACTGGTATCCGATGGACGACGAGGAGTTGAATCCGCTCGGCCGGACGCCGGCTCGCCTCGGTCGCGACACCGTGCTCGGGCGTTCGATGCGCGGGGCACAGTCGCGTTTCCGGCTGCGCCTCGGCCCGCTCGGCCGGGAGCGATACGAGTCGTTCCTGCCCGGCGGAGATGCCTGGGAGGATCTCGCGGAACTCGTCACGTTCGCCACGGGACCGGAGTTCGACTACGAGGTGCAGCTCGTGTTGCGGGCGGCGGCGGCGCCCGAGCCGCGGCTCACGGACGCGCGAGGTGTGGGCGGCATGCGATTGGGATGGACGTCGTGGATCCGGACACGGGAGCTCGCCCGCGATCCGGGAGACGTGGTTCTGGGGTCGGAGAGGCGCGCGGCGTAGGCGTCGCCACGGAGGATTGTCTTGCTGAACCTGAAGTCGTTGATCGGAAAGCTGACCCCGACCGCGCGGCGTGCGCTCGAGGGAGCCGCCGGACTGGCGGTTTCCCGCACGCACTACGAAGTCGAGATGGAGCACTGGATCGGGAAGATGGCGGAGGACGAGGGAGGCGACATCGCCCGCATTCTCCGGCACTTCGACGTCGCGCCGGATCGTTTCCTGCGCCAGATCGCGCAGGCGCTCGCGTCGTGCAAGACGGGCGCGGGCAGCCGTCCGAATCTCACGCAGTCGATCGAGGAGATCGCCCGCGAGGGCTGGCTCGTGGCGTCCGTGAACTACGGCTCGGCCGCCGCCCGGACCGGCGTCCTGTTCCTCGCGGTGCTGCGGATCCCCGTCCTGGCGCGGCGAATGGCCGAGATCAGTCCGGAAGCCGGGGCCATCTCGGCCGACGCACTCGCGCACGAGCTGCAGAAGATCGTGGCCGGCAGCTTGGAGGATCGGGAAGTGCTGGCCGCGTCGCCGGCGTCGGCCGAGCGGGGTCTCGGCGGCGAGGGCGGACCCGGCGGCGCCGGCGGACCGACGCCGGCCCTGGACCAGTACACCGTGGATCTCACGAAGTCCGCCCGGGCGGGTCGCATCGATCCGGTGCTCGGCCGCGAGGCGGAGATCCGCCAGATCGTGGACATCCTGATGCGACGCCGCCAGAACAACCCGATCCTCAC
>JAGQIB010000280.1 GCA_020431545.1 Gemmatimonadota bacterium | reverse complement strand
GCCGGGCGACGAAGTTTGCTCAGCGACCGGCCTTGCCGGGCGACGAAATCCCGCTCCGGAAGCCGGGCAGGCCTGGACGACCCCGCCCAACCTCCGCCTGGATCAAGATTTCCGGGAGACCACGGAAAGCGCCAGATCTTGCAGCAGCGACTCCGCTCCGTCCAGACCGCCGCCGAGGCGAGCGATCCGATGAGCCACCTCCCCGGCGCGTTCCGAGAGTTCCCGCGCGACCTCCAGACTGCGTTGGAGGCCCAGCAGGGCCGGGTAGGTCGACTTCCCGTGCGCCTGGTCGGCACCTGGGGTCTTCCCGAGTTCCGCAGCGGTCCCGGTGACGTCCAGGCAGTCGTCGGCGACCTGGAACGCCCGGCCGATCAGCGCTCCGTACTCCGCCAGCAGGTTCGCGACCTCCGCTCCACCCGCCCCGCCGGCAACTCGGCCGACCTCGAGAGAGGCGATGATCAGCGCTCCCGTCTTCCCGTCATGGATCCGCTCCAGCCCGTCGAGACCCAGCGCCGCCCCGGCGTTCTCGGCCGCCAGGTCGAGAACCTGCCCACCGACCATCCCGGCAGCCCCCGCCCCGCGCGCGAGCGCGACGACGGCCTCGGCGCCTCCTTCCGCCGCCACCTCGAAGGCCAGGGTCAGCAGGGCATCGCCCGCCAGGACCGCCGTCGCCTCGTCGAACGCGATGTGACAGGTCGGCCGACCCCGCCGCAGGTCGTCGTCGTCCATGCAGGGCAGGTCGTCGTGCACCAGCGAGTACGTGTGGATCAGCTCGAGCGCCACCGCCGCCGGCAACGCGTCCTCGGGCGTACCGCCCGCCGCCTCGCACGCCGCGAAGCAGATGGCGGGACGCAGTCGCTTTCCCCCGGCGAGGAGGCTGTAGCGCATCGACTCGTGCAACCGCCCGAGCGGGCCCTCGAGCTTCGGCACGGCCTCGATCAGTGCCGGCTCCACGCGTGCCGCGGCGCGCGCCAGCAGTTCCTGGACGTCGATCACCGCGCTCAAGCCTCGTCCTCTTCTCGATCCGGGTCGTCGATCGCATGCGGCGTGAGCTCGAAGCCGTCCCCGGTGCGGACGAGCTCCTGGATGCGCTGCTCCGCCGTGCTCAGCAGCTCGTGGCAGCGCCGCGTGAGCGACACGCCCTCCTCGAACAGACGCAGTCCCTCCTCGAGCGGCGCTTCGCCGCGCTCGAGCAGACCCACGATCTCGCTCAGGCGGGCGAGCGAATCCTCGAACGTCGCGGGCGCTTCCGGCTCGGTCCGCTCAGCCATCGTGCGGTCTCCCCTTCCCCGCGAGTCGCGCGTCCGGACGCGACGCCTCGACTCGACAGTCGAGCGCACCCTCGCCCAGCCAGATCTCCACCGTCTCGCCGCGCTCGACGTCTCCGGCCCGTCGCAGGACCTGCCCGGCCGGGTCGCGCGCGATCGCGTAACCCCGCTCGAGCACCGCGAGGGGCGAGAGAACGTCGAGGCGCCCCGCGATCGCCTCCCAGCGCAGTCGCGCGGTTTCCACGCGCCGCCCGGCGACGTTCACGAGACGCTCCGCGAGGCGATCGACGTCCTGCCCGCGCTGGCGGCAGTACGCCGTCGGGTCGCGGAACGCCCTCGCCTCGGCGAGCAGCATGACCCGATCCCGCTTCCCTCGCAAGAGCCCTCGCGCCGCCCGCGACAGGGCCACGCGCAGGGAGTCGACCACATCCCGGAGCTCGCCGGCATCCGGCGTGGCCAGCTCCGCGGCCGCGGTCGGCGTGGGCGCCCGCAGGTCCGCCACCCCGTCCGCGATCGTCGTATCCACCTCGTGACCGATGCCGGTCACGACCGGGGTCCGGCAGTCCCAGATCGCGCGGGCGACCCGCTCCTCGTTGAACGCCCAGAGGTCCTCCAGCGAGCCCCCGCCCCGGCCCACGATCAGCGCATCGCAGCCGCCCCAGGCATCCAGCTCCGCGATTCCCGCCGCGATGTCCGC
The DNA here is from genome assembly GCA_020431545.1 of Gemmatimonadota bacterium. Taxonomy (GTDB): domain Bacteria; phylum ARS69; class ARS69; order ARS69; family ARS69; genus JAGQIB01. The sequence continues at coordinate 5,489 of JAGQIB010000280.1, read as the reverse complement.
GGAGGCGCCGTGCCCCTGCACCCGGGCGGATCGCAGCACGAGACGAACGTGCGGCGCCCGCCGACGCACCGCGCTCACGATGTCGTGCAGCGCGGCCCCGCTCCCGGAAGTGACGATACCGAGACAGGTCGGGAAGCGCGGGATCTCGACCTTGTGCTCCTCGTCGAACAGTCCCTCGGCCGCGAGACGATCCCAGAGCTGACGGAACGCGATCTCGAGGTCGCCCTGACCGATCGCCTCCACGTTGCGCGCCACGATCTGGAATCGTCCGTTCGTCGCGTAGAGGCTCGCGCGACCGAGGACACGGACCCGCTGCCCGTCCTCCAGCCGGAAACGAACCCGCCGGGCCTCCGTCCGGAACAGCGCCACGTCGAGGCGCGCCCGCTCGTCCTTCAACACGAAGTAGACGTGCCCGGAAACGTGGTACTTGACCCCGGACAGCTCGCCCTCGATCCGGACGAACGACCAGTTCCGCTGGAGGTCCGCGTCGATCCGCTTCGCGAACTCCGAAACGGTGAAGACGGGATCGTCAGGAACGTACGAGCGCGGAACCGGCATGTGCCTCGGCGGCCTGGACGGTGTTGGCGAGCAGCATGGCGATCGTCATCGGGCCGACCCCACCGGGGACCGGTGTGATCCAGGACGCGACGTCCGCCACCGCGTCGTAGTCGACGTCGCCCACGAGACGACTGCCGCCCTTGGCGGACGGATCGTCGATCCGGTTGATTCCCACGTCCACGACGACGGCGCCGGGCCGGACCATGTCCGCGGTGATCGTGTTCGGCCGACCGACCGCCGCCACGACGATGTCTCCCTGCCGGACGATGTCGGCGAGATTCCGCGAGCGCGAGTGGCACACCGTGGTCGAGGCGTCGCCGCGGGCTCCCTTGAGCAGCAGCAGCGAGGCGAGCGGACGCCCGACGAGGTTCGACCGCCCGACGATCACGACGTGTCGGCCCGCGATCTCCACCCCGTGCCGCACGAGCAACTCGACGCAGCCGGCCGGCGTGCACGGCGCGAACGCCGGCGTTCCCCGCGCGAGATCGCCGACGTTGACCGGATGGAGTCCGTCCACGTCCTTGGACGGCGGGATGCAGCGAACCACGCGCTCCTCGTCGAGTCCCTTCGGCAAGGGGAGCTGCACGAGGATGCCGTGCACGCTCGGATCGTCGCCGAGCTCCCGGACGCGCGCCTCGAGCTCGGTCTGCGAGATCGTGGCCGGCAGCTCGAGCGTCTCCCCGTCGATGCCGATCTTGCGCGCGGCCTTGCCCTTGTTGCGCACGTACACCTGGGACGCCGGGTCCTCGCCCACGAGGAGGACCACGAGCCGCGGCACCGTGCCGGCCTCACGCAGCCGGTCCACGCGTTCCTTCAGTTCGTCGCGCACCGCCGCCGCGGTGGCCTTGCCGTCGAGGATGTTCGCCATCCCTACACCTCCGGGAGTCGCTTCTGGACGTGGCGGATGCCGGTCGCGCGGCCGGACTCCGGATCCACGTCGATCACCGTCGCGTCCAGGCGGAGATCCCGCCCGGACGGCTCGAATCGCGTCGGGAAACCGGTGAGGAAGCGAGAGAGCGAAGGATCCTTCTCCATCCCGATCACTCCCTCGTACCCGCCCGTCATCCCGGCGTCGGTCTGGAATGCCGTTCCCTTGGGAAACACGCGCGCGTCGGCGGTAGGCACGTGGGTGTGCGTGCCGATCACCGCGCTCGCGAGACCGTCGACGTGCCAGGCGAACGCCTGCTTCTCGGACGACGCCTCGGCGTGGAAGTCCACGAACAGGATCGGCGTCTCCTGGCGCATCTCCTCCAGCGCGCGGCGTCCGATGCGGAACGGATCGTCGAACGTTCCGAGGAACACGCGTCCGATCAGGTTCAGGACGCCGACCTTGTGCCCTCCGCTCCCCGTGAACACCCCGTAGCCGTGCCCGGGCGCGCCGGGCGGGTAGTTCTCGGGACGCAGCACGCGATCGTCCTCGTCCAGGATCTCGAACGCCTCCGCCTTGTCCCAGGTGTGGTTGCCGGCCGTCAGGACGTCGGCACCGCACTCGAACAGGGTCTTCACGGACCGACGGTTGAAGCCGAACCCGCCGGCCGAGTTCTCCGCGTTGATGATCACGAAGTCGGGACGCTCTTCCTCGCGGAGGATCGGGACGAGCTCCCGGGCCGCGCGACGTCCGGGGCGGCCGACGACGTCCCCCACGAATAGGATCCTCACGCGTCCTCCCGCCTGACCCCTCGATCGCGATCCCGCCCGAGTGTCGGTGCGGCGGATCGCGTCAATCCTCCGACCGCGCTCCGACGGAGCGACCGCCGTTCGTGGCGCCGATTTCATCCTTCGCCGTGTCGATGATCTCGTCGACCCGGTTCGCGAGCGCGCGGAGGCGATCGTCGATCTCCTCCGCGGCCACGCCTCCGGTTCCGTTGCGTCGCTCGCGGAGCAGCTCCTCCGCGAGGTTCAGCGCGGCGAGCACCGCGACCTGCGAACTCGTCCCCGCGTTCATGCGCGAAGCGATCCGGTGCATCAGCTCGTCGACGTGGAGCGCGACCTCGCGCACGAACTCGCCGCTCTCCGTCGACCGGATGCGATACTCGTTGCCCAGGATGTGGACCGTCATCGTGCGAGCTTCCGCCACCGTTGCCCTCCGGCGCGGAAGGCGACCCGAGGGTTTACCCCTCGAGCGCCTTCATCTTGTCGACCATGCTCTCGATGCGCCCGCGCACGCGATCGAGCTTCTTCTCGAGCTCCCCGCACTGCTGACGAAGCTTGTCGGCGTCGCCCTTCTGCTCGGCGACGGCGGCCAGCTCCTTCGTGAGCGCTTCCACCTTCGTTTGCAGCTCCGAGGTCTCCTCCTTGAGGAGCTCGTTTTCCATCTTGAGGTCCCGCACGGTCGACACCGCGACGTCGACCCGATCTTCCAGACGATCGAGCAGCTCCAGATCCATCCCCACCCCTCGTCCCGGCGTTTCGCCGGATTCCGTGTCGTGCCGGGCGTTCGCCCGGTGCGACGAGCTACCGAATACGCGCGTCGTGCTCACGCCCGACCCGCGCCACGATCTCCTGCATCCTCCGCTCCACCTCCTCGCTCACGAGACTGCGATCCGGCGCGCGGAACGCGATCGTGAACGCGAGGCTCCTCTCGGTGTCCGCGAGGGGCGCGCCCTCCCAGACATCGAACAGTCGACACTCCTCGAGCAACTCCCCGCCGGCCGCGACGATCGTCGCCGCCACGTCGGACTGGCGCACGGTCTTCGCCACCACGAGCGCCAGGTCCCGGTTCGCCGCGGGATAACGCGGCAGCTCCCGGAACTCGCGGACCTCGTCACGCGGCACGCCCGCCGCCAGATCCAGTTCGGCCACGAACACCGGAAGATCGTCCGGCAGATCGCAGCGCTTCCGGAGCGCGGAACCGATCGCTCCGAAGTGTCCGAGCGGTCGCTCCGTGGCTCCCGAATCGGCCGTCGCGTCCGATGGGCCCGCGGCGCGGACTTCGAGCACCGGCCCGCCTTCCGCCGCGACGCTCTCGAACGGCCCTTCGGCCCGCTCCGCAAACGTCGCCGGGAGTCCCCAGAACTCCTCGACGTATACTTCCACGAAACCCTTCATGTCAAAGAAGTCGAACGACTTGCCGCCCAGGGCGTCTGCACCCGGCGCAGCGTGACCCGCGAGCAGGATCGCGGCCCGGAGAGTCTCCTCCACGGCCTGTCCCGTGTGCCGGTAGACCCGCCCGACCTCGAACAGCGCCAGGTCACGCGAGCCGCGATGGACGTTCGTTTCCAGAACGGCGAGCAGCGACGGAAGCAGCGATCCGCGCAGCGCGTCGCGGTCCTGGGACATGGGGTTGCGCAGCGAGATCGGCGGGCCGAAGAAGGTCCCTCCGCCCCCGATCTCGAGCTCGCGACGCGAGTCCACGAGTCCCGGAGTGACCACCTCCACCAGCCCGAGCGACGTCGCGAGGCGACGCGCGCGCGATTCCGCGATCACACGTGGCTCGACGAGCCGGGACACGCCCGCCACCGCGCAGGTGCGATCCGGGATGCGATCGTAGCCCCAGATGCGTCCGACCTCCTCGACGAGGTCCTCCTCCGCCGTCACGTCGCGGCGGAAGGACGGCGGCACGACCTCGAAGCGCTCCTCGGTGTCCGCGATCCGCTCGAACCCGAGGCGATCCAGGATTTCGCGGATCTCGCCCGGATCCGGATCGACGCCGAGGATCCGGCGCAGCGTGCTGCGGCGCAGCACGACCGGCGCGGGGCGGCGCGGACTCGGGTGGAGATCCACGGAGTGCACGAGGCGCGCGCCGGGATTCGTGGCGAGCAGGAGCTCGACCGCGCGATCGAGCGCGGCCGGAACGCCGGTCGCGTCGACTCCGCGCTCGAACCGCAGCGACGCGTCGGTGGTCAGATGCAACGCGCGCGAGCCGGCCCGGACGCGGGCCCCCGCGAAGCTCGCGCCCTCCAGGAACAGTCGCGTGGTGGATTCCGAGACGCGCGTGGACGCGCCGCCCATCACGCCGCCGGCCGCGACCGGGCCGGATTCATCCGTGATCAGCAGCACGTCCGGCGTGGTCTCGCGCTCCTTGTCGTCGAGCGTCGTGAGCTTCTCCCCCGGCCGCGCGCGACGGACTCCGATCCGCGTTCCGCGCAGGCGATCGAGATCGAACGCGTGCAGCGGATGGCCGTGCTCGAGGAGCACGTAGTTCGTCACGTCGACGAGGTTCGAGATCGACCGGATGCCGGCGGCCTGCAGGCGACGCGCCATCCATGGCGGCGACGGAGCCCACCGCAGCCCCTCGATCACCCGACCGCCGTAGCGCGGGCAATCCGCTTCGTCCTCGATCTCGATCTTCCACGCGCCGGGGCCCGGATCCGCCGGCACGTCCGGCGCCGGCGGCTCGAACCGGCGACCGCGCACGGCCGCGACCTCGCGCGCCACGCCGAGCACCGACATGAGATCGCCGCGGTTCGACGTCGGCTCGGTGACGAGCGTCGCCTCGAGACCGAGCGCCTCGGCGAGCGGGACGCCCACCGGCGTGTCCTCCGGCAGCAGGATGATCCCGGAGTGATCCTCCGAGAGGCCGAGCTCCGTCTCGGAGCAGAGCATCCCCTGCGACATCACGCCCCGGAGCTTCCGCTCGGCGATGACGAACTCGCCGAGATTCGCGCCCGGCAGCGCGGCCGCCGCCACGGGGCCGGCCACCGCGTTCGGCGCGCCGCACACGATCGTGCGCGGAGTGCCGTCGCCCACGTCCACCGTGCACACGGAGAGCTTGTCCGCGTTCGGATGGCGCTCGCACGCGACGATCCGTCCCGTGACCACTCCGGCCGGAATGCGGGGCGGCGGCTCGACCGCGCACTCCAGTCCGGCCGCGGTCAGCCGTTCCGCCAGCTCGTCCGGGTCGCCGAGCGGCGCGAGCTCCTCCAGCCAGGAAAGCGGGATTCTCATCTCGTCCTCGCGAACTGCCGCAGGAAGCGCACGTCGTTCTCGTA
>JAGQIB010000279.1:2866-5310 GCA_020431545.1 Gemmatimonadota bacterium | reverse complement strand
CCGACCGCGAACCGCGTCTTCCTCTGCACGTCGGACAATTCGTTCGACGACGGAGGCTCCCTGTGGGAGTCGCCGGACGGTGGCGCCACGTGGATCCAGCGCGACGTGCCGTTCAGTCTCGCCGCGCCGTTGAACTCGATGTTCTTCCTGGATGATCTGCACGGCTGGACCGTGGGCAACGCGAACTACCGCACGACGGACGGCGGCGATACCTGGACCGAGCTGCCCGCGCTCGGCTCGGCGTACTTCGTGGAGTTCTACACCCCGACGTTCGGGGTCACGGGCGGAAACTTCAGTCGATACTTCACGACGGATGCCGGCGACACGTGGAATCCTTCTCCGAACGGCGAGTTCCGCTTCGACTTCGCCGACGCTTCTCTCGGGCTCGGCGTGTCCGACACCGGCCTCTCGCGCACGACGGACGGCGGCACCACGATCACTCCCGTGCTCGCGGGTGACGCGGACGCGGTCGCGTTCCTGTCCTCGACCGTCGCCCTCGCCATCGTCGACGGGACGTTCCAGCGCTCCACCGACGGCGGCGCAACCTGGACCGCGGGCGCCGACGCGGACGGACGCAGCGAGCTGCTCGCGGTGACCCCGAACGTCGTCCTCGCCTGGGGCCGCGCGGGCACGTTCCCGGACTACGACGACCGGATCCTTCGCTCCGACGACGGCGGCCAGACCTGGACCGACCTCGGCGAGCCGATGCCCCAGGGGGTGTGGGCCCTCGTGTCGCCGGACGCGAACACGGTGGTCGGAGCGGACAACGCGGGCGGCATGCACCATTCCGGCGACGCCGGCCAGACCTGGCAGTCGACGTTCGTCTCGCCCGGTCCGTTCCCCGGCTTCCTGAGCAGCGCCGTGCCCGCCTTCGGCGACGCCTCGCACGGCTACTTCGGCTACGGCGCCGGCTTCGCGATCCGCACCACGGATGGCGGCGCGACGTGGTCCCAGATCTCGAGCGGCACCGGCTCCACGATCAACGACATGGACGCGTTCCCGAACGGCGATCTCATCGCGGTCGGAGAGAACGGAACGGTGATGACGAGCGCGCAGGGGCTCGGCCCCTGGACCCTGGCGCCGCGCTTCACCACCTCGCACCTCACGGCGGTACAGGTGCTGGGGCCGACGGACGTGATGCTGGTCGAGACGGACGGTCGCGTGCACCACAGCTCGGACGCCGGCGCGACGTGGACCGCGGCCGCGAGCGTGCCGACGTCGTTCGAGGCCGCCGATCTCCACTTCGAGGATCCGCTCGACGGCTGGGTGGTCGGATTCGGGTTCGGTCCGGGCGCGCTCTACCACACGACGGACGGCGGCGGCACCTGGACTCCCGAGACCGGTTTCGCGGGCGCCTACACCGCACTCGACTTCGAGGGGGACAACGGCTGGGCCGCGAACGTCGGCGGCCTGGTGTACCGCTCCACGGACGCGGGAGCGAGCTGGTCGAGCGTCCTGCTGCCGGGCGATTTCATCTCCCTCGAGGACCTCGATTTCTGGGACGTGAGCACCGGCTACGCGGTCGGGCGCTTCGGCTGGGCTGTCCGCTCCGACGACGCGGGCGCGACCTGGCAGATCCTGCCGACTCCGAACGACACGGACATGTTCACCGACATCTACCTGCTCGGACCGAACGAGCTCTGGCTGTCCACGGCGGACGATCGCGCGTACTACACCGCGAACGGCGGTCAGGGCTGGGCCGTGCTCGACATCAACTCGGGAGGCTTCGGATCGTTCTCGTCCATCGTGGCGAACGCGGACGGCGACGCCTGGACGGGCGGGTTCCTCGGCTTCCTGGAGTACTTCCAGGGACCGCCGCCGGCGCCGCTGAACCGGCCGCCCGACGCGTCGTTCGATTTCGTCACCACCGGGATGACCGTCGATCTCACGGACACGAGCTCGGACCCCGACGGCGTGGTCGTGAGCTGGGCCTGGGACTTCGGCGACGGCTCGACCTCGACGGAGCAGAACCCCACGCACACGTTCGTCGACCCGAACACCTACATCGTCCGGCTCACGGTGACCGACGACGACGGTGACACCGGCTCGACCGTTCGCTTCATCGTGGCGCAACCCGGACCGGGCGGCACGTTCGGCGACTTCACGGAGGTCACGCCGCTCGACCCGCTGTTCGTGACGCCGCAGGACGAGGACTTCTGGGTGTCCACCACGGCGCCCGCCGACTACGACGGGGACGGGGACCTGGACGTCGCGGTGCTCGGGTTCTACGTCTGGTACAACGTGGACTTCGAGTTCCGTCTGGTGCTGTTCCGCAACGACGGTCCGGCCGGCGCGGACGAGTGGGAGTTCTCCTACGTGGACGTGCCGCTCGGCTCGCTGAGCGTCGGGTTGTCGGATCTCGCCTGGGGCGACGTCGACGCGGACGGTGACCAGGATCTCGTCGTGGGCTCCGACGGCCAGACGGTGATCTACCGCAACGATGC
>JAGQIB010000279.1:0-2692 GCA_020431545.1 Gemmatimonadota bacterium | reverse complement strand
CGCAACGACGGGCCGAACGGCACCGGCGGCTGGATCTTCACCGCCGTGAACGCCGGTCTCGCGTCGACGCGGCACGCCCAGAGCGAGTGGGCGGACTTCGATCACGACGAGGACCTCGATCTCCTGCTGGTCCACGTGGCCCCGCTCACCGACGAGAGCTTCATCCGTCGCTACCGGAACGACGGCAACGGCGTGTTCGTGGGCGAGGACGTTCTCGGCGATCTCACGATCGAGCACGGCGAGGCCCACTGGGGCGACTACGACGCGGACGGCGACCACGACATCCTCGTGGCCGGCCACATCCGGGAGAACGGGTCGTTCACGCAGGCTCTCCGCGTGTACCGGAACGACGCGGGCGTGTTCGTCCCCGTCGACGTCATCACGAGCCCGGCCGCCGAGGGTTGGATCGATCTCACCGCGGCGACGTGGGCGGACTACGATTCCGACGGCGACGTGGACATCCTGCTCACCGGTTCCTACAACTCGGGCTCGCAGATCGACGGGCGGGCACGGATCTACGCGAACGACGGATCCGGCAACTACTCGATCTCCGGCACCGATCTTCCGGCGCCGCGGGCGAGCGGTTCGCGCGGCGGCACCTTCTCGTGGCTCGACATCGACGGCGAAGGTGATCTCGACTACTTCATCGCGGGCGAGTACTTCGTGCCGGGCGGCAACGGCCTGATCGAGGCGCAGATGCACGCCTATCGCAACGACGTTCCGGCGGCGAATGCCGCGCCGACCGTGCCCGGGAATCTCAACGCGATCGTACTCGACTCCGGTGCCGGCACCGTTCGCCTCAAGTGGCAGGCGGCGACCGACGACCACACGCCGTCCGCCGCGCTCACGTACGACCTGGAGCTGTACCGGAACGGCGGCCCCGTGGCGGCGCCGCATCCGTTGCCGGAGCCGGGCAACGTGAGTGCCGCACTCACGTGGGAGCTGAGCGGTCTCGCCGTCGGCGAGTACACGTGGGTGCTGCGCGCCGTGGACAGCGCGTATCACGCCGGACCGGCGGCGCAGGGCACGTTCGCGCTCGGGGCCGTGGACGTCAGCCCGAATCCGGCGCGTCCGAGGGACTTCGCGCTCCATCAGAACTTCCCGAATCCGTTCCATCCGAGCACGACGTTCCGCTTCGCGCTCCCGCAGGCGGCGGACGTCGAGCTCGCCGTGTACGACCTCGGGGGGCGCCTCGTCACCCGGGTGCTCCGCGAACGGCGCGACGCCGGACTCCACGAGGTCCCCTGGACGGCCGAGGGGATCGCGAGCGGGACGTACTTCGTGCGCATGAAGGCGGGGTCGTTCGAGCAGACCCGGAGGGTCGTGATCCTGCGGTAGGCGGGCCCCAGCGGCTCCTTCGAGCCCGGGCCGTGCTTGCTCCGAATCCGGAGCGGGCCGGCCCGGGTTCGCGTATTTTTGTCGACGCTGACCGCTTCCGTGGGAGGCAGGCAACACCCGTCACCACCCCGAGGGAGGGAGCCGATGAAAGCGATGCGACTCGCCGCTTGGACGGCCGTTCTGGGCCTGGCCGTGGCCCAGACCAGCGAAGCCACGATCCTCATCTTCGGTCAGGATCGCCGCGTGCAGGCGTCGACGTTCGTCGCCGACGGCGTCGATTTCGACGACGACCAGGCGACCGAGGTCGCGCCCGACACCGGGCCCTTCGACGTTCAGCTCGACAAGGCCTCCCTGATCCCGACCGGCGCGGCCACCGTGATGGCCAACCAGGATTCCGAGATCTTCGGCGACACGATCCGTGCGTCCGGGCAGGTCCAGGCATTCTCGGAGGCGAACGGCGAGAACACCGTGGCCTATGCCTTCGGTGGGTCCAACGTCGCGCTCCGCTTTTCCCTCGAGCACGACACCGCCTACACGCTCCAGGGCTCCGTGACGGGCGCTGTCAACGCGACGGCGACCGTCGCGCTGTCGCGTCCGTTCCAGACCGTCGCCTTCTTCAACGGCCAGAACGGCTACCTCGAGATCGACCAGCAGGGCGTCCTGGAGGCCGGAACGTACGATCTGAACGTCACGTGCGGCGCCAGCGCGAACACGGGTCCGGGCGAGCCGCTCGCTCAGGCCGAGGTGGACTACGACGTGCTCCTCGTGTTCGCGCAGAGCACGGACGCGCCCGTCGTGGCTTCGGCTCGCTTCGCCGCGGCGCCGAATCCGTTCCGGGCCAGCACCCGCCTCACGTTGCCCGGCGACCTCGACGAGGTGCGCGTCTTCGATGCGGCGGGGCGGCTCGTCCGCACGCTGTCCGGGGAGGGCGAGGTCGTGTTCGACGGGAGAGACTCGGCCGGTCGGCCGCTCGCGAGCGGCGTCTACTGGGCGCAGCCGCGCGGCGAAGGCGCGCCGAAGCCGCTCCGCCTCGTGCATCTCCGCTGACGTCGAGAGAGCGGCTCGCGCTCAGTCGACGTATCCGAGAGTCTCGAGTTCGCGACGAGTCTCCGGCGAGAGCGCGTGCGCCGCGGGGTCCGATGCCGTCTCGGAGAAGAAGCGATCCGTTCGGAGCTCCTCCGCGCGCCGGAGGAGCTCGCGGAGCTTCTCGGGGTACTCGCGGGCGAGGTCGTGGCGTTCTCCCGGATCCGTGGTGTAGCGAAACAGCTCGGGCTCGCCCTGATCGCGCGGAACGATGATCTTCCATGTCCGGTCCCGGTAGGCGCGGAGCCGCAGGGTGGAAGCCGCCAGCCCG
>JAGQIB010000278.1 GCA_020431545.1 Gemmatimonadota bacterium | reverse complement strand
GACGAGCCCACCGGGAACCTCGACACACGCACCGGCGACGAGATCCTCGAGCTGTTCGCGACGCTCCAGTCGGGCGGCCAGACCATCATCCTCGTGACGCACGAGGAGGACGTCGCGCGCCGGGCTCACCGGATCGTCCGCCTGCGCGACGGGCGGATCGAGTCGGACGAGCGCGTCGGCCGGGACGCCCCCACGGGGGCTCCTTGAGCCAGCGGGCCGCCGTCGGGGTGGGGCTCGTGCTCGCACTCGCACTGGGGCCCGGTCCGGGCCCCGCGACGTCGCCCGCCGCGGCGGCGGACGACTTCCCGGCGCGGGCGCTCGGCAAGCCCTTCTTCCTCGCCGACGTCGAGGCGTTCCCCGCCGACGAAGCGAAGCTCGACGTGACCGTGGTGTGGGAGATCCCCGTCGCCCAGCTCGTGTTCCGGCAGGAGCTCGGATACTACCGCGCCCGCTACGACGTGAGCGTCGTCTGCCTGCGCAAGAACCGGCAGGTGGGAGGCGACGTCTGGGAGCGTCGCGTGCGGCTCGACGACTTCGCGGAGACCCGGGATCCGTCGCGCTTCGCTCGGGGGGAGGTCCGGCTGCGGATCCCGGCGGGAGACTTCGACGCGCGAATCGAGGTCCGCGACCGTCAGGGCGGCCTCGCCTCCCGCGTGCAGGGGCACGTGGAGGGCGACACGGCCGACCTCCGGATCGCGCTTGGCGACGTCAGCCTGGTGCGGTACACGGAGAAGGGCGTGGAGCCCGATCCCGGAGCGCTGGTCCGGCTCGGGGACACCGGGCACCGGGTGCGCACGCTCCTCCATCCCGCGAGCGGGGTGAGCGGCGACTTCCGGGTGCGGGTCCGGATCACCGGTCCGGAGAACTCCACCGCGGAGGCGGACTCGGTCGTCCGGGTGACCCGCGGAGACGTGCTTCTCGACCTGCCCCTTCCCGTCGACGAGCTGGGGCCGGGGCGTCATCGCCTCGAGGTCGAGGTCGACGGAATGCGCGGCGGCGTGCGGGTTCGGGAGATCGACGTGCGGCCCGGGGAAGAGTGGTTCCGCTCGGACCGGGACCGCACGCTGGAGATCGTGGGGATCGTGGCCCCGGAGGAGCGCGCCTCCCTCGCGGCCGCGCACGGGGAGGAAGCGTGGCGGACCGCACTGGACGATTTCTGGAGTCGGGAGGCCGTGCGAAACGGTCCGGAGTCCCGCGAAAGACTCGAGGAGTCGATCGCGCTCGCGGCCACCTGGTTTCGCGAGCCGTTCCACTCGCACGGATGGCTGACGGATCGCGGCAAGGTGTTGCTGCGCCGGGGGAGACCGGATCGGCGATCCGTCCGTCCTCCGGGCGACGAGGTTCCCGCCTCGGAGCTGTGGGAGTACGACTCGCCACCGGCGCGCTTCCTGTTCGTGGACTATGCCGGTACGGGCGAGTTCTTCGAAATGGACGAGTGAGCCGCTCGCGCGCCGTCCGTCTTCTCGTCCTGTTCGCCGGCCTGGCCCTCGGCGGATGCCAGGCGACCCCGGATCGAGATGTCTCCACGCTCCACCTCGCGTGGTCCTCGGACCCGGCCACTCTCGACCCCGCGAAGGTCGTCGACGTGGTCGGCGCGAACGCCGTCTCGCTCGTGTACCAGGGCCTCGTGGCGTTCCGCGCCGACGGCACGATCGGCCCGGCCCTGGCCGCGCGCTGGACCGTCTCGGACGATGGTCTCCGCTACCGGTTCGAACTGGACCCGGCCGCGAAGGACTCCGCGGGGCGCCCGGTCGGCGCCGCCGACGTGGTCGCGAGCTTCCGGCGGTTGCTCGCGCCCGAGACGGCGTCGCCCCGCACCTGGGTGCTCGAGACGATCGAGGGCGCGGAGGCGTTCCGCCGCGGCGAGGCGGACACGATCCGGGGGCTCACCGCCGAGGAGGGCGTGGTCACGATCACGCTGTCCCGCCCGGCCGCGGCGTTCCTCGCGTTGCTGGCCATGCCGAACGCGGCCGTGGTACCGGCCGGCGCGGAGCCGGACGGGACGATCGCCACGGGTCCGTGGCGAGTGGAGGAACGGGTGCGCGACTCGCACCTGACGTTCGCGCGGAATCCCCACTGGTCGGGACCGGCGCCCGGCGTCGAGCGGATCGCGGTGCGGATCCTCCCGGAGGAGTTCACGCGGATCGCGGAGTGGGAGACGGGACGCCTCGACGTGCTCGAAGTGCCGTCGTCGCAGGCGGATCGATTCCAGGGCGATCCGCGTCTCGTGCGTCAGGTCGCGCTCGTCACGGAGTACGTGGGGCTGAACACGGAGGACCCGGTGCTCTCGGATCCGCGCGTGCGCCGGGCGCTGAACCATGCGGTGAACGTCGACCGGATTCTCGCGAAGGTGCTGGGAGGACGAGGAGTGCGCGCCGTCGGCGCCGTGCCGCCGACGTTGCCGGGCGGCGGCGCCGGCGAGCCGTTCGAGCACGACGTGGCGCTCGCTCGCCGCCTGCTCGACGAGGCGAACGTTCCGGATTCCTGGGAGCTGGAGCTCTGGCAGCGGCCGAGCCCGTTCGCGTCGCAGGTCCTGGAGGCGGTGCAGGCGGATCTCGCCGAGGCGGGAATCCGCTCCGTGATTCGCCGTCGCGACTGGAGCGCGCTGAAGGCGTCGATCGATGCGGGCGACACGGACGCGTTCTTCATCAACTGGTACGCCGACTATCCGGACCCGGAGAACTTCCTCGTTCCGCTGTTCCACTCGCGCAACATCGGCGGCGGCGGGAATCGCGCGCGGTACCGGCGCGCGGACGTCGACGCGGATCTCGACCGGCTCGAGCGCACCGCGGATCCGGAAGCGCGCGCGCGTCTCGCCGAGGACCTCGACGTGCGCATTCACGCCGACGCCCCCTGGATCTACCTCTGGCATCCCGTGCAGGAGTCGCTCGTGTCGGACCGTGTCGACGGCTATCGCCCGTCCGCGGTCCCGGCGGCCGAACGCTGGCTGGACGTGCGACTGCGGGGCGACGGATCCCGGTGATCGGCTACGCGACGCGTCGTCTGCTGCTGCTCGCGCCGGTGCTGCTCGGCGTGGCGGCGGTGGCGTTCGTGCTGTCGTACCTGCTGCCGGGCGACCCCGCGCGGGCGCTGGCGGGAGAGCGCTACCGCGAGGAGGATCTCGCGCGCATCCGGCACGAGCTGAAGCTGGATCGCCCGCTGCCCGTGCAGTTCGGTTCCTTCGTCGGCCGCCTCGTCCGCGGGGACCTCGGCACGTCGTTCGCCACCGGACGCCCGGTCGCGCAGGAGCTCGCCGAGCGGTTCCCGCGTACGCTGCTGCTGGCGACGGCGTCCATGGGGCTCGCGACGTTTCTCGGCATCGCGCTCGGCGTCGCCGCGCTGATCGCGCGGGGGCGGTTCGCGGATCGACTCTCGATGCTTCTCGCGCTCGGCGGGATCTCCACGCCGGTCTTCGTCTCCGCGATCCTGCTGCTGTGGTTGTTCGCACTGCGATTGCGCTGGGTGCCGCCCTCGGGCTACGTGGATCTCGATCCGCGTACGCTGATCCTGCCGGCCGTCACGCTGGGGGTGCGATCGGCCGCCGTCATCGCGCGCATGACGCGGGCGAGTCTGCTCGACGTGCTCGGCGCGGACTACGTGCGTACTTCCCGCGCGAAGGGCCTGCGCGAGGGCGCGGTCGTCGGTCGCCACGCGCTGCGCAACGCGCTCGTGCCGGTGATCACGCTGATCGGGCTGGATTTCGGCAGCTACCTCTCGGGCTCGGTGCTCACCGAGTCGATCTTCGCGTGGCCGGGAGTGGGGCAGTACGCGCTGCAGGCGATCCTGCGCCGCGACTTCCCGGCGATCCAGGGAACGGTGCTGTTCCTCTCGGTGGTGTTCGTGCTCGCGAATCTCGCCGTGGATCTCGCGTACGGCTGGCTCGATCCGAGGATCCGGCACCGGCTCGCCGCGCGGAGGTCCGCGTGAATCGCGTGGGGCGCCGGCTGCGCGCGGATCCGGTGGCGCGGATCGGGACGGTCGTGCTCCTGGCGCTCGTCCTCGCCGCGGCGCTGGCCGGTTGGATCGCTCCGGACCCGCTGGCCGGCTCGCTGGACGAGCGGCTCGCGGCGCCGAGCTGGCACCACCCGTTCGGTACGGATCACCAGGGCCGCGACGTCCTCTCGCGAACTCTCTACGGAGCCCGCCTCTCGCTCGGCATCGGGCTGACCGCCCGCCTCGTGTCGGTTCTGGTCGGGGGGATCCTCGGCCTGTTCGCGGGGTTCCGAGGAGGACTCGCGGACTCCGTGATCATGCGCACCGCCGACGTCTTCTTCGCGTTTCCGTCGCTGCTGCTGCTCATCGGCATCACGGCGGCGTTCGAGCCGGGGATCACGCTGCTCCTGGTGGCGCTCGGCATCGTGGGCTGGGCGGAGGTCGCGCGCCTCGTGCGTTCGGAGGCGATGCGGGTCCGGGAGTCCGAGTACGTCCAGGCGGCGCTGGCGCTCGGCGTCCCCTGGCCGCGGATCCTGTGGCGCCACGTCGCCCCGAACTGTTTGAACCCTTTGCTCGTATCGTTCACCATGGGCGTCGCCACCACGATCCTGGCCGAGTCGAGCCTCTCGTTCCTGGGCCTCGGCGCGCAGCCGCCGGCCGCGAGCTGGGGCGCGATGGTGTCGGCCGGGAAGGACTACCTGACGTCGGCGCCCTGGGTTTCGGTGTTCCCGGGTCTGATGCTCGCGTTGTCGGTACTATCCTTGAACCTGCTGGGCGACGCGGTACGGGACGCGCTCGACCCGAGAACGGTGATCGGGAACCCGGGGGAAAGGGGGGAAGACGCTTGAAACGGCTCGTGCGCTCGCGCGACGAGAAGATCCTGTTCGGGGTCTGCGGAGGCGTCGCGGAGTACTTCGGCATCGACGCGAATATCGTCCGGCTCGTATGGATCCTGTCCGTGCTGCTGGGCGGATTCGGACTGATTCCCTACGTGGCGGCGATCTTCCTGCTGCCCGAGGAGGACACCGCGACGTCCGCGGGGTCGTCCCCGGGAACGCCCGCCGCCCCGGCCACGCGCATCTTCGGTCTGGTGCTCATGGGGCTCGGGGCGCTGCTGCTGTTCCGCGCGTTCGGGCTGGAGTTTCGCAGCCACACGTTCCGGTTCTGGCACTTCGAGGTGCTCGCACCGATCGTGCTGCTCGGCGCGGGCGCGCTGCTGATCTGGCCGCGCACCCGCTCCGCCCTCGGCTTCGGATCCGAGCGGAAGGCGCGACGTTCCGTCACCGATCGCGTGATCGCCGGAGTGTGCG
>JAGQIB010000277.1 GCA_020431545.1 Gemmatimonadota bacterium | reverse complement strand
TCAAGAAGACCGAAAGGAGCCCGGCCGCCCGAGAAGGCGGCCGGGGGATCGATCGGGCCGGCGGATTCGAGGTGCTCGCCCCCGGATCACGGATCGGCTCGCGAGGTCGGATTCCGGATCGGATTCCGGGAGCTAGTAGTAGCTCGCGTGGCTCTGCTTCGCCTTCTGGTGATCGAGCTCCATGCGGGCGAGGCGCGCGAACAGGCGTTGTGCCTTCGGCGTAGACCCGCCCGTCGCGAGGCTCTTGTAGAGACAGAACAGGCAGATGTCGAGCTTGTTCGCGGCGGTGAGCACGTCCTCGCACGTCGCGTTCGCATCGACCTCGAACTGGTTCAGGAACGCGATCGGATTCTCGACTTCGGTGTCGAACTGAACCCACTCCTCGAGAGTGGAGATCTTGTACTCCCGATCGACGTCTATCGTACCGAGTACGGTCGCGAGCTGCTGCTGGTGGTCACCGAGGAACCGCAGCATCATCTTGGCTTCATCGTTCACCGCGCACTCCTCGGCGCGGTGCAGGCGACGCGCGAACTCTTCGTGGAACGCTTCCACTTTGCTCATCACGTCGCGAATCGTGAGGAAAGGCATGGCGAAACCTCCCTTGCTGGGGGCGCCCTCTCGCGGGGATGTCGGAGCGAGACCGATCCCCATCTTCTCACTTCGACCATCGCGTGTCCATTGCTTACGAAAACACTCGCCGCAACGCTTGTGAAAGTCGGAACGTTCCGATCGTCACGAGTGATCGCGGGAGTCCCGACGAGCGTCGTGGGACTCCGTGGTAGGATGCTCCGCTCGCAGGCTCGGGAGGGAACGAGATGGGCTCGCCGGTGGCGTTCGTGCTCGTCGGGACCAAGGCGCCGGGAAACGTCGGCGCCGTGTGCCGCCTCGCCAAGGCGTTCGGGTTCCCGGACGTCCGTCTCGTGGCGCCCGAGGCCGATCCGAGCGCGGACGAGGCACGCTGGCTCGCTCACGGCGCGGAGGACGTCCTCGCGGGAGTCGATGTCCACGCCACTCTCGCGGATGCGCTGGTCGGCTGTCATCGCTCGAGCGGGGCCACCGCCCGGGTGCGGCACTGGACCCGTCCCCTCCGCACGCCGGACGAGATGGCGCGGGCGATCGTGGATTCCCGGGCCGAGTCGCCCTGGGCCATCGTGCTCGGCCCCGAGGACCACGGACTGTCGAACGACGACCTCGCCCGGTGCGACGAGATCGTGCGAATCCCGATGCCGCCGCCCACGGGCGCCACGCTGAGTCTGCCGATGGCCGCATCGATCCTCGCGTGGGAGGTCGCGCGCGCGCACGGAGCGGAGGACGACTCCCTCGAGCGGCACCGTTCCGAGTTCCCGCCGCTCGACTCCGCGCAACTGGATCGCCTCGTCGACCGGATCGGCGCGACTCTGGACGAGATCGGCTTCGATCCGCGACCCTCGCCGCGTCACTTTCGCGGGTCGCTCCGGGACTTCCTGGCCCGGGCGAGGCCCACGGTCGCGGATCAGCGCGTGCTCGTGCAGATGTTCGCGCAGGTCACCAAGTGGAAACGTCGCCTGCAGGGCGAGTGGAAGAGGAGCGGCCGCGCTTGAGCAAGCAGAAGAAGACCGCTCCCCCTTCCCGTCGTCCCCGCCGCGGCGCGTGGCCGGTGGCCGGAGTGCTGCTGGCGCTCGTGATCGTCGCGTTCGTCGCCCACGCGTGGGAGTTCCAGTACACGCAGGACGACGCCTACATTTCGCTCCGGTACGCCCGGAATCTCGTGCGCGGCGACGGCCTCGTGTTCAATCCGGGGGAACGGGTCGAGGGGTACTCGAACTTCGCGTGGACGATGCTGCTCTCGGCCTGTCTGCGCGCGGGGCTGCCGCCGATCGAGACGTCGCGCTGGCTGGGGGTCGCGTTCGCCGTGCTCGGCATCCTGTCGGCGGCCCGTCTCGGCCGTGCGCTCGAGGGAAGGTGGGGCGTGACGTCCGTCGGCGCCGCCGCGTTGCTCGCCGGGTGTTCCGCGCTCGCGCTGTGGAGCACGGGTGGTCTGGAGACGGGACTGTTCCTGTTCCTCGTGACGACGGCGCTCGAGCGAGGCCTCTCGCCCGGCGTCGGCGAGCGCGCACGCGTGCTCGCGCCGCTCCTGTTCGCGCTCGCCGCGTTGACCCGTCCGGAAGGGCCGTTCGTGTTCGCGATGTGGTTCGCGATCCGGGCGCACGACACGTGGCGGGGTGGTCCGACCGCCGCGTCGGGCGGCGTGCGCACGCTGCTGCGCGACGTCGCGCTGTTCGCCGCCCCGCTCGTGCCGTACGCGGCGTGGAAGCTCTGGTACTACGGTGACCTGCTCCCGAACACCTACTACGCGAAGGCCGGCACGTCGTGGGAGTACGTGCGCCGGGGGATCGACTACGCGCTGGAGTTCGCCCGCGCGTACGCGCTGTTCGGGGCCGTGCCGCTGCTGGCGATCTGGGCGGCCGTGCGCACCGGATGGAAGGGACTCGAGATCCGCCTGCTCGCGATCTGGCTCGGGTACGCGACGTACATCGTGGTCATCGGCGGCGACGTGCTCCACGTGCACCGGTTCTGGCTCGCGATTCTCCCGATCGGCTGCGTGCTGGTCGCGCGGGGCACGGGACTCGCGGCCGCACGTCTCGTGCGGGGAAGCGCGCCGGCGACGTTGCTCGCCGCGCTCGCGATCGCGGTGATGATCGGCACCGGCCTCTCCCGGAACTGGTCGTTCGTCATGATGCGCCGCAATCAGGAGATCGGTCTCGTGCAGAACATGGCGGAGACGGGTCGCTGGCTCGCGCGACACTTCGACCGGGATGCCACGATCGCGATCACGACGATCGGAGCGATCTCCTACGAGTCCGACCTCCGCGTCATCGACATGCTCGGCCTCACCGATCGCGAGATCGCGCACGACCCCGATCCGGTGCCCGGTCTCCAGGACACCTGGCGGGAGATCAAGTACAACGCGGCCAGCGTGCTGCGACGCGAACCGGACGCCATCCTGTTCTCCACCGGCATCCGGCCGAGCTCGGCGGCGGAGAAGTCGCTGTTCCTGTACGAGTCGTTCGATCGGGACTACCGCGCCTACTACTTCCGCTCCACGCCGACGCGAGTGGACCTGCAGAGCATGTTCCGCCGCCGCGAGACCGCGGGTCCGTTCGACGACCGGAGGCGCGCCGCCGCCCTCTCGTTCGTGGACGACTACCTGGAAGGACACATCGCGAAGTCGCGAAACCACGACAACGTGGAAGCCGCGAAGCTCTTCCGCCGTTCCTGGGAAACCGCCCCCGACTTCCTGTGGGCACGGGAGTGGGAGGGTGTCGCCCGGTTCGACGCGGGCGACACGACGGCAGTCGAGATCCTGCGCGACGTCGTGGCGAAGGACTCCACGCTCGTGGCGGCCTGGGGACGCCTCGGATCCCACTACCTGGAGACCCGAAACCTCGACGATGCCGAGCGGGTGTTCGACCAGCTCCGCCGACTCGATCCGGACGACAACATGCCGTGGACGGGACTCGCCGAGGTGTATCGCCTGCGGGGCGACGCGCAGAAGGGCTACGAGTACGCACGACACAGCCTGGAGATCTGGACCGCGAGTCCGAATCACCTCCAGCTCTTCGCGGTGCTGGCGGCCTCCATCGGACGGTTCGACGAGGCGCAACGAGCACTCGAGTCCTCTCTGCAACTGCAGCCGACGGGTCCCGTGGCCGATATGGGAAGAGAGCTGTTGCGTCAGATCCGGGCGGCCGCGTCGTCGAGGGGTGCGCCGGGGGCGAACGGTCCGTAGACGTCGCCGCGATTGCGCCCGGGCGAGGCCGTGCTAGAATACGGTCGGGTCGAAGCACGATCCCCGCGTCGCAGGAGAGACGTCATGAGCGCCGGCATCCATGTACTCGAGCAGCCGACTCTCGTCCTCAATCGTCACTGGGTGCCCATCCACCTCACGACGGTGAAGCACGCGCTCGGCCTGATGTACCAGCAGGTCGCGCGCGCGGTCGATCCGAGGGACGGGTCCCTCCACCGATTCCAGACCTGGGCCGACCTGCGACCGCCGGACGGATATCCGTGCGTGCACTCGCCCACGATCTCCGTGGCGGCCCCCGAAGTCGTCGTGCTGGAGCGGTACGATCAGGTCCCGCGACGGACGGTGCCGTTCAACCGGCGGAACCTGTTCCACCGCGATCATCACCGCTGCCAGTACTGCGGCCAGCTGTTCGAGACGCGCGAGCTCACGATCGACCATGTGATTCCGCGCGTGCAGGGCGGGATCTCGTCGTGGGAGAACTGCGTACTCGCCTGTGTCGCCTGCAATCGACGCAAGGCACACCGGACCCCGGTGCAGGCACACATGAGACTTCTGCACGAGCCCGTGCGCCCGAGCTGGACCCCGCGACACCTGTTCCACGGGATCCCGCGTCGCGCGACCTGGGAACGCATCATCGGCGAGGCGTACTGGGAAGTCGACCTGACGGAGTAGTCGCATGGACCGCCGGGACGTCGGGCGCGAGATCGCGAATCGCATCGAGCGCGCGCGGGAGGCGGGACTCACGCCGGTGATCCTGCTCGACCTGGACGGCACTCTCTTCGACAACGCGCCGCGTTCCCGCGCGATCCTGCGCGACGCCGTGCTCGCGCGCTTCGGCCCCGTCAATCCGTTCGCGGAGCTCGTGACGGAGGTGTGCGCGGGCGAGCTCGAGTACGACCCGATCGACTCGCTCCGTCGCGCGGGACTCGACGACGAGGACGCGGCCCTCGCGCTGCGCGAGGAGTGGGCGCGACGCTTCTTCCGCAGCGACTACCTCGACCGGGACACGGCGCAGGCCGGCGCGATCGACGTCGTGCGCGCGTGGCGGGCCGCCGGCGCTCGTCTCGTGTACCTCACGGGCCGTGACGCGCCGGAGATGGAGCCGGGCACCCGCGCCTCGCTCCTCGGGGCGGGCTTCCCCCTCGACGCTGCGGCCGAGCTGCGCCTCCGGCCGCACGATCACCCGGACGACGTGTCGTTCAAGTGCGACGTCGCACGGGAGCTTCTGGACGAGGGCCCGATCGTGGCGATCGTGGAGAACGACCCGCGAGTCCTGAATGCGCTCGCGGACCTGTTGCCCGAAGCGGTCCCGGCCCTGATGCCCACGGGCGCGCCCGCGTCGGCGCCGCCCCCGGCCGCGCGCGTCGTGCTGTTGCGCGGATTCGCGGATCTGCTCGTCGCGCCCGTTTGACAGCGATCCGGTTCCGGGCGCAGACTCCGCGTCGGGGTGCCCCCGCGCATCCACCGGAAAGCGAAGCGGACCATCATGCTCGAGGTAATGGGCCTCGGGTCGCTCGCGACCGAGAACGCCGTCAACGCGGCGATCGGCGCGATCCGCGACCTTCTGAACGGCGCGGTCGATTTCCGTCTCCTCCTGAGCCAAGCTGCCCCGTACTCCAATCGAAAGAAGGCTCCCGAAATGATCCGAAAGAACGCGTCCCTCGGACCCCGCGCGGGCTGGGTCGGGTCGGCGCTCGCCGTCCTGCTTCTCGCGGGGACGGCGCAGGGGAAGATCGAGGGCGTGAGCTACACCCTGACGCCCTCCGTCGAGATGCAGAACGCGCCGGAAGAGCTCGGTCTCGAGGACACGACGCTCTGGGGCGGGAAACTCTCTCTCAACTTCGGGCGCTTCGTCGGGCTGGAGAGTCATTACTTCACGCGCAACGGAGTGGCGACGTCACTCGGGTCCACCTCCTTGCTCGATTCGCTCGGGATGCCGCTCTCGGATCAGAAGATCGACATGCGGAGCTACGGCAGCGGTCTCGTCTTCCACCTCGCGTCCGGACGGACCGTGCCCTTCCTGAAGCTCGGCGGCGGAGTCCTCGAGCTGCGCGGCGACGACGGGGAGACCGCGAAGCAGATCGAGTTGCGGGCGGGGGGCGGTATCAAGTTCGGGTTCGAGCGCGTGCAGGCGCGGATCTACGTGGAAGACGCGATGGTTCGCCTCGACCGGTATGCGCTCGCGGCCAGCGACAGCGGCGAGGTCTTTCCGGCCGATCCGGACGCGCGCAAGCTCCGGCACCGCCTCGTCCTGGGCGCCGGCATCGACATCGGACTGGGCGGCTACACCGGGGTCGAGCTGACGGACACGGACCGCGCGATCGTGGAGCGCTACCGCACCGGACTGCG
>JAGQIB010000276.1:803-20876 GCA_020431545.1 Gemmatimonadota bacterium | reverse complement strand
GCGCCGGCCGAGGTCGCCGCCGGCACGGACGGCTGAGAGCGACGGGCGGGCGGGAGCCCGCCCGCGCCGCTCGCGGCTGCTAGTTGAACGTGACGGTGTGCGTGTGCCCATCCGTGACGGTGACCGCGACCCGCGTACCGTCGGCGATGTCCATGACCTGCGGCGAGCTCAGCGGCACCGTGTGCGTGTGGCCGCTGCCCGTGAGCGTCAGCGTGACGGCGTTGCCCGCGAGAAGCTCCGCCTCCGTGACGATCGCGCCGCCGTGCGAGTGACCGCCGCCCGACACGCTGCCGATGACGTCGTTCGAATTACCGACGGGGTTCGAGGTCGAGTCCTCCTCCCCGCAGCTGCTCACGGTGATCGCGACGCCGGCCCACGTCGCCACGAGGCCGGCCCGGGTCAGAAACTCTCGACGGTCCATCGATTCTCTCCTCGGTGGAATTCGGTGAGGCGTCCGCGAAGCCCCGCGGGTTCGCCGGGGAAGCGCTCGACCCACCGACACGAACGAGCCCGATTTCGGACACCCGGCGCCGGACGAATCCGCCCCCTCGATCACTCGCCGCGCTCCGGCGGTCGACCCGGATCCAGTGCCCGGCGCCGCCCCCGACCGAGCGCGCCCTTCACCCGACGCGCGATCTCCTTCTCCGCCCCGAGCTCGCCCGGCACGTAGAACGTCCGCCCCGCGAGCTCTCCCGGCAGGTAGTCGTCCGCGCGGAAATGCCCCGGCGCCCCGTGCGGCGAACGATACGCGCTCTTGCTCTCGCCCGTCATCCGCAGGTGCGGCGGGACCTCGAACGACTCGCCCTCGTCCGTGATCGCGGTCATCGCCGCGTCGATCGCCCGCATCGCGCTGTTCGACTTGGGCGCCGTGGCGACGTACACGATCGCCTCCGCGAGCGGGATGCGCGCCTCCGGCATGCCGAGGAACTCGAGCGCCTGAAACGCCGCCACCGCCACCGTGAGCGCCTGCGGATCCGCGAGCCCCACGTCCTCGGCCGCGGTGACCAGCACGCGACGCGCGACGAAGCGCGGATCCTCGCCGGCCGCGAGCATCTTCGCCGCCCAGTACAGGGCCGCGTCCGGGTCCGAGCCGCGCAGACTCTTCTGCAGCGCCGACGCGTGGTCGTAGTGCCGCCCCGACGCCTTGTCGTAGAGGACCGTGTTCTCCCGGGCGAGCGCGGCGACCGTTTCCACCGCGACCTCCTGCTCGCCCTCCGGCAACGCCTGCACGCACGATTCCAGCAGATTCATCGCGATGCGCGCATCGCCGTTCGATCGACGGATCAGCTCCTCGCACGCCTCGCCCTCGAGGCGCACGCCGAGGCCGCCGAGCCCGAGCTCCTCGTCGGCGAGCGCGCGATCGAGCAGCCGCTCGATCGTCGTGCGCGGCAGCGGCTCGAGGCGCACCACGTGACAGCGCGAGCGCAGCGGCGCGTTCACCTCGAACGACGGGTTCTCGGTCGTCGCGCCGATGAGCGTGACGGTGCCGTTCTCCACGGCGGGCAGGATCGCGTCCTGCTGCGCCTTGTTGAACCGGTGGATCTCGTCGATGAACAGGACCGTGCGGCGATCGCGCCGGCGCGCCTGCTTCGCGGCGGCCACGACGTCACGCAGCGTCTTCACGCCGGACGACACGGCCGAGACCTCGCGGAAGTCCGCGGAGATCTCTCGGGCGAGCACGCGGGCGAGCGTCGTCTTGCCGCAGCCCGGCGGTCCGTGGAGCAGCAACGACGGCAACACGCCGCGTTCCACCGCGCGCCGCAGCACCGTTCCCTCGCCCACGAGGGCTTCCTGGCCCACGAGGTCCGCGAGACGTCGCGGACGCATGCGCTCGGCCAGCGGCGCGAAGCGGAGCGCATCGCCCTCCGGATCCTCGGACGCGGGCGGCCCGAAGAGATCGAGGTCTTCGGGCTCCATCAGCGCTTCCCGGAAGGCCGCGGCCAGGGCAACAGCATCGGGACCTCGCGACGGTAGCGGCGGTAGTCGTCGCCGAGCTCCTCGCCGAGGCCGCGCTCCTCGCACAGGATCCCGATCACCACGTAGAGGGACATCGACGCCGCGAAGAGCCCGCGGTCCGCGGACATCGTGGCCGCGCCGAAGAAGCCCACGATGAGCCCGAGCATGATGGGGTGCCGGACCCAGCGGTACGGGCCGGGCGCGCGAAACGTCGGCGGGGCGAACGGCCGACCGAGCAGGATCTCGCGCAGGGCGGAGAGGCCGGTGATGTCCGGCGCGCTCATCGCGAGCGTGGCCCACAGCGCGAGCGCCCAGCCGGCGAGCCCGAGCGCGTCGATCGCCGCGCCCGCGACGCCGTCGACCTGCCACCAGGTGCCGCCGAGTGGGCGCCAGGCGATCACCACGAGCGCGAACGCGAGGCACGAACCCAGCACGTATCCGATGCGCTCCGTGTGCGCGGGGAAGCGCGCGATCCAGAGGTTCTTCCAGGTCGCGCGCGCCTGCAGGCTGTGCTGCAGACCGAACACGAGCACGAGGGCGAGATCGAACGTCGCGTTGCCGAGGCCGCCGGTTGCGCCCGGCCGGGGCGGACCCAGGATCGCGAGCAGCGGCCGCACGGCCGCCAGCGTGACGACGCCGGAGACGGCCATCGCGGCGACGGCGAACGTGCGCGCGCCGAGCGAATCGATCGATGTCGACGGACGGGGCTCGGAGACCATGTCGGGATGGTATGCGCTCGCGTCCGGGGGGACCAGCGCGCGGAGCTCGGGTCGTCGGTCGTTCGGGGCGCGGCGGTGGTCTGCGCGAGCGGCCTAGGCGCGACCCTCGGGAGACGCCGGAGAGGGAACCGGCGCCGCGCCTTCCGCTTCCGGCTCGGCCGACTCCGCGGTGCGGCTCGCCACGCCGGGGCCGAACATCTTCATGGCGTCGTTCTTCTGCCGCCAGGTCTCGGCGAGCGCCTGGGCGGCCTCGTGCGGCGACAGGCCGAGCAGGTTCGCCGGGCCGGCCGCGAACTCCTCGATGGACGCCGCGAGCGCCGTGCGATCATCGGTGCGCTTGATCGACGCGAGCGAGTTCGCGGTGGCGATCAGCTTCACGAGATCGTGGCCCCCGGGCAGATCCGGCGAATCCGGGGCGTGGTGGTACTCGATCACCCAGCACAGCGTCTTCGGCAGGTGCCAGCGCTCGGCGATCCAGCCGCCGACCTGCGTGTGGTCCACCCCCAGCACCTCGGTCTCGGCCTCGCGCGGGTCCGCGCCGGCCTCGACCTTGCGCATGATCGCCGCCGAGTCCTTGGGCGCGTACTGGTCGATCACGACCTTGCCGATGTCGTGCAGCAGGCCGGCCGTGAACGCCTCTTCCTTCGCCTTGAAGCCCTTCATCTCCGCGAGCGTGCGGGCCGCCACGGCGCAGGCCACGGAGTGGTCCCACAGCCGGAACCGGTAGTGGTTGTTGAAGGTCCGCTTGCGGAAGATGCCGACCACGCCGCAGTTCACCACCACGTTGCGAACGCTCCGGAACCCGAGCAACGTGATCGCCTGCTTGAGCGTGGTGATGCGCCGGCTGAAGCCGTAGAACGCGGAGTTCACGAGCTTCAGCAACGTCGACACGAGCGCCTGGTCCGTCGAGATGATGGAGACGACCTCGGTCAGGCTCGCGTCCTGGTCGCGCGTCTTCTCCAGGATCTGGGACACGACGTGCGGCAGCGTCGGCAGCTCGTTGATGTTGCGGCCGAAGATCCGGCGCAGCTTGCGGTCGGGCGTCTCGCCGTCGCTGGCCGACGGCGCCACCTGCGCCTCCGACTCCGGACGCGTCTGCGAGATCGAGCCGAGCTCGTTCCAGGCCGCCTGGTCCTTGAGCGCCGCGAGCATCGCCCGCACGACGTCCGGATCGAACGACGTCCCGGCCAGCTCCTCGATGCGCGTGAGCGCGAACGTGAACGACGAGCCGTGGCTGTACGGCCGGCTCGTGACGATCGCGTCGAACGCGTCGGCGAGGCCGATGATCCGGCCGAAGATGTGGATCTTCTCCCCCAGGATGCCGGCCGGGTAGCCCTTCCCGTCCATGCGCTCGTGGTGCTGCAGGATGCCCGCGATGACGTTGTCGTCGAAACCGGGGATCATCCGCACGATCTCCGCGCCCTTCTCCGGGTGCGTCTTGATGAGGGCGTACTCGTCCTCCGTGAGCTTGCCCGGCTTCAGCAGCACCTCGTCGCGGATGCCGATCTTCCCGATGTCGTGGAGCAGCGCGGACATCAGCAGCGAGTTCCGCATGTTCTTGGGGAACTTGTGCTTCCCGCCGAGCTCCAGCTCGTTCGCGATCGCCAGGCTGTACATCGCCACGCGCTGCGAGTGGCCGCGCGTGTAAGGATCGCGGGCGTCGAGCGCCATGGTGAGCGACTCGATCGCCTTGCGGACCGCCTCGTGACCCTGCTGCTCCGCCCGCTTGTGCCCGATCATGCCGCCCACCAGCGACGCGACCGTGTTCACGAACAGCATGTCCTCTTCGCGGTGCGACCCGGCCGTCATCGGCTCGAGCACCGAGACCACGCCGAGCGTCGTGTCGCCGACCTGGATGGGCGACGCGATCAGCGCGACGTTCTCGAACGGCAGCAGCGGGAGTCCGTGGTGCTGCTCCGGATCGGAAACCACCATCGTGGTGCCGATCTTGCGGACCCAGCCGTGGATGCCGTCCTGGACATAGCCGAGCTCGCGCGGCGGGTCGGCCCCGAAACCGTGGCTCGCCCGCAGCTCCAGCGTGTCGGTGCTCGGGTCCACGAGGCTCACGACCGTCTTCCGCGAGGACGTCGCCTTGGCCAGCTCCGAGGCGAGCTCCTGCAGGAACGGCTCCGACTCCGGCTCGTTCCCGCCCGACTCGGCGAGACGATCCGCGATGCGGAGCAGCTCGAGCACTTCCTGCGAGTCGGACGCCGGATCGACGTCGTCCTCGAACGCTTGCTGATCGGATCGGGAGGTGATGGCGCGCCAGCCGGCGGACGAGGCCATGCGCTCGCGGCGAGGATCCGCCTCGCGCGGCATCAGGGGCGGAGCTTCGTCCTCGTCGTCCCGCAAAGGATCGACGGGACGGCCCGGGGGCACGGGCGGGCGGTCGCTCCGGCGGTCGTCACTGGGGGCAGCGCACATGGTGCTCGGACTCCGGGGCGGGATCGAATCCGGGGACGGGTCGGATCGGATGCCGCTCTAATGCCGCGACTACATGTCGTACAGCTTCTTCTCTTCTTCCAGGACGCTCTTGAGCACCTCTCGGATGTCCACGCACGCCGTCTCGTCGAGGCCGAGCGCCTGCGCTCCCCACACGTCCGAGAGCGGAGCCTCTCCCTCGACCTTCTCGAGCCCGATCCCCATCCGCTTGCAGATGTGGTTCGACACCGACAGGATCGCGCCGAGCGTTCCGCCGTGGTCCTTCGCCTCGGGCCGGTGGTGGTACGCGATGGTCTCCACCATCTCCCAGTCGAAGTTCCACTTCTGCGCGATCAGGGCGCCGATGTGGCTGTGGTCGAATCCGAGGATCTCGGTCTCGACCTCGGCGAACGAGCGCCCGTCGTTGTACACCTGCTCCACGATCTTCCCGTACTTCTTCGGGATGACCTGGTTCAGCACCGCCTTGCCGATGTCGTGGAGCAGTCCCACGATGAACGCCGTCTCCTCGCCCTCGTACGCGATCACGCGCGAGACCTGACGGCACCCCATCGCCACGCCGATGCTGTGCTCCCAGAGGAGCTTCTCCTTCAATCCGAACTGCGCGCCCTTCTTCACGAACAGGCTTCGCGACGAAGCCGCGATCGCCATGGACTGCACGGCCCGGAATCCCAGGATCACGATCGCGTGCGAGAGCGTCGTGATCTTCTGGTCGAACGAGTAGAACACGCTGTTGGACATCTTCAGGATGCGCGCGGTGAGCGCCTGATCCGAGGAGATGACCTTCTGGAGATCGCGGACCGACGTATCCTCGTTCCCGACGAGCTCCATCATCTTCGCCGCCACGTGCGGAACCGGCGGGAGATTCCCCGTGACGGAGATCACCCGCTTGATCTGGTCCTCGCTGATCGGCGTCGGAAGGGAAGGAACCTCCCGATTCGCGGACGGATTCGTCATTCGGTCTTCCTTCCCGAGCCTCCGCCCGCAGCGGCGGTGGCGAACAGGTCCTCGATTTCCTCGCGCGAGAAGCGCCATTTGCCGCTGATCTTGCGGGCGGGAACCTGGCAATCCTTCACGAGCTTGTAGAGAGTCGCCTTGGTGATGTGGAGGCTCGCCGCGGTCTCGTCCGCGTCCATCCAGAGGTTCTCCATGATGACCCTCCGCTGGAAAACGGTTCTCGTCGGCCTGACATCTGCTCAGAGATCGGGCTGGCGGGGACGTGCCTTGAGCGAAGGAAAGGTTTTCCGGGCGGCTTTCGTGCCGCGTTTTGCCGATCCTTGCAGCGGCTGACGGCAATCTCTCCGCTAGGGTTCCGTCGCGGCGCTTCCGGGGATCCGCGGTGGACTAGGGGGGCGACGCGGCGCGGGAGTCGCCGAGAATCGCAGCGGACACGCGAACGGTTCGCCCGAGGTCGCCCGGGATGACGGCGAGATCGACGCGACTGCGAAGGAGTGTCAGGCCGAGGCCGAACGCGATCTCGCCCGTGTCCTCGCGAACCCCGGCGCGCGCTTCCAGACCGGGCGCGAGTCGCTGGGTAACACCGAGGACGAGGGAAGGCGCGCGATCCTCCGTGCGCTGGAGCTCGAGGAAGACGTCGCCGCGCGCGAGCGGACTCCGGACTCCGAGCGAGCTGCGGCGACGCTCCCCCGTGGGATCGCCGGGAATCTCGCCCGCCACCGCTTCCGCGACCGCACCGATCTCCGCGCCGCCCGCGGCGACGCGCAGCGCGAGATCGACGGCGACCGACCGCACCGCGGCGAGTCCGGGACCGCCGGCCGAGAGCCCGCGCGCCGCGAGTCCGATCGCGATGCCGGGGCCGACCTCCGCCGCGAGCCCGAGTCGCAGCTCTCGCTCGGCCCACGCACTCGAACCGAACGTCCGAGCCCCCGCCGCGAGCGCGATCGGGTGAGCGTGCACCGAACCGAGAGTCGTCCAGGCCGCGACCTGACCCTCGCGCAGCTCCGCGAGCCCGAACGGTCGCGCGGCGCTCGCGGATACGCCGGCGGCGACGCGCGACGCGAGCGCCGGGTTGCCGAACACGGGATCGCTCGACGTGGCGAGAGCGCCGCCGACCCCGGCCGACGCCGCGTCCACCGGCGGACGCTCGAACGCGCCCGCCGCCGGCCGGGCGACCAGCAGCGAGAACGCGAGCGCGATCGAAGCGACGGTGCGGGTCATCGCAGCAACACCACGGGCGCGGGTCGCGATCTCCGATTCCCCGTGCGGGCGCTGGCGAGGTAGATCCCGAACGGCAGCGGCGCTCCGTTCGCGTCGCGACCGTCCCACACCGCGCGACGTTCCTCACCCACGTGCGTCCACGTGCCGAGCTTCGTGACGGCGCGGCCGGCCGAGTCGTACACGTCGACCTCGCACGACGTCGACGGGGCGACGCCTCGCACCACCACGAGCAACGTGCCGTCGCGGGTCGGCGAGAAGCGGGACGGCGTGAGCGCGAGCTCCGCTCCGCCGGGCGGAGACGCGCGATCCCCGCGCCGGCTGTTCGCGCGCCCCGGAGTGGCTCCGGCCGCAGCGAGCGACGGTCCCCAGGCGGACAAGTCGTCGGCGCTCACGAAGCGGGACACGCGCTCCCAGGAGACGCCTTCCTCCCCTCCGCCGGGGAGGGAAGCGCTCGCGAGCTCCACGTCGCCGAGGTGCACGAGGATCCGCTCCGCGACTCCGCTCCCGGTGTGGTTCAGCGACGGCCAGCTCGACGCCTGCAAGAGGGAGCCCGGAGGGTTCCACCGCGCGCGCACCGCCGACGTGTCCGGCGTGATCACCACGAAGGTCCGGGCGGGCACCACGCCCGTCGCCGCCGCCGCCGTCCCCGCGGCGTCTTCCACGCGGAGCGCACCGAGCTCGAGCGACGCGTCGCCGATCTCGAGCTCGATCCACTCCACCTCATCGAGCCGCGGGCGCGAGTGCACCTCGCTGATCCAGAAGTCCTCGCCGACGCCGAGCCACGGCTCCGGCGCCACGCCGTCTCCGCCCGGCGACGGTCGCGGCAGGTGCGCGCCGGCGGGCGGCACCGCACGCGCGAGAAACTCGCGTCGCTCGCCGGGGCGCCAAGCGGCCACGACGTCAAACGTCGCCAGCAGCTCGCCGGGATGCAGGTCGCACGAGATGCCGATCGGGCGTGTCCAGGTCTCGCGCCCCGCGTTTCGCGCCGTCAACCGGAAGTCCCACGCGGTGCCCGGCGGCAGGCCGCGCTCCGGTCCCTCGAACCGGTCGACCGCGATCGCCTCGGCCGGCGCGTTGAATGCGCCGGGTGACGGCGCCACGGCCGCGAAGTCGTCGACGTTGCGATCCGTGTCGAATCCATCCGGCAATCGTGCGAGCGCGAGCCCCGAGCCGACGTCTTCCGCCGCCTCCGCCTCGTACAGCCCCGGCGGCAATCCCTCGCCCCACCCGAGCGTGTCCGTGTCTCCTTCAGGCGAGCGCAGCCGACACGCATCGGGGCCGTTCTGCAGATCGAGATCCTCGATCGCATCCGGCGACGGCTCCACTCCCGACTCGCCGACCACGAAGCGTCCATCCTGCAGCGAGTCCGCACTCGTTCCCGTCCACGCGACGCGCCAGACGCCATCCGCGCCGTTCGCGGTCTCGATCACCCAGCCGGCCAGCGACGCTCGATCATCCGCGCCGGCGACGGCCGCGAGCTCCACGTACTCGTAGCCGCCGTCCGCGCCGGCCGGGTCGTACAGCACTTCGTTCAGCACGATGTCCACGGGCCCCTCCGGGCCGGCGGATCCGCGGGCGAGGGAAGCTCGAAGGGCGTCGCGGGTCCGTCAAGGCCAGCGGCCAACGCGCTTTCCGATCCACGCTCCATTCGCTAGGATAGGTGTTCGCCTTCTCCTACCGCTCGGCGCCCCCACCCGGATCTCCCGGAGGAAACTTGCCCGCACGCGTCTCCGCCTGGATCCCCCAGGCGACGGTCTTCGCCTCCAGCTTCTGCATCATGGTGCTCGAGCTCGTGGCCGGGCGGCTCATCTCGCGCCACCTCGGATCGTCGCTGTACACGTGGACTTCGGTGATCGGCGTGGTGCTCGCGGGCATCGCGATCGGGAACTGGATCGGCGGCCTGATCGCGGATCGCCGGCCCGCGAAGCCCACGCTCGCCACGCTGTTCCTCCTCTCCTCCCTCACGTGCGTGGTCGTGCTCGTGATGAACCATCTCGTGGGGTCGTGGAGCGCGCTGTGGGCGCTGCCCTGGCCGCTCCAGGTCGGCCTGCACGTGGCCATCGTGTTCCTCGTGCCTTCGGTGGTGCTCGGCACGATCAGTCCGGTGGCCGCGAAGATGGCGCTCGATCAGGGACGCGAGACAGGGCGGACGATCGGCGGCGTGTACGCCTGGGGCGTGGTCGGCAGCATCGCGGGCACGTTCGCCACCGGGTTCTGGCTCGTGGCGCTGTTCGGAACGTCGAGCGTGGTGTGGGGAGTGGCCGCGGTGCTCGCGGCCGTGGGCCTCGCGTACGGCCTGCGCTCGGGCTTCACCTGGATCACGGTCGCGGTCGTGGCGGCGACCGGCCTGCTCGGGCTCGGTCCGTGGAGCTGGGCGGCCTCGGCCGGCGAGGCGCTCGTCCTGCGCGAGAAGCCGGATGAGAACCTGCTGTTCTCGAAGGAGTCCCAGTACGCGAGCGTGCGGGTGGCGCAGCTGTCGAAGGACCCGGACGTCCGCAGCCTCCACATCGACAAGCTGATTCACTCCACGATCGATCTCGATCACCCGGACGAACCGCAGTACTCGTACGAGCGCGTGTACGGCGCGATCACGAAGCGACTCGCCGCGGGGCGCGACTCGCTGGACACGCTCACGATCGGCGGCGGCGGGTACGTGTTCCCGCGCTGGATCCAGTCGCACTGGCCCCGCAGCCGCACCGAAGTCGTGGAGATCGATCCCGTGGTCACGGAAGCGTCGATCGAGGCGTTCGGCCTGCCGCGGAATCACGAGCTGATCATCGCGCACGAGGACGGCCGCGCGTTCCTCGGCCAGAAGCTGCACGCGGGCGCCCACCGCTACGACTTCGTCTACCTGGACGCGGTGGACGACTACTCGGTGCCGTACCAGCTCACCACGAAGGAGTGCGTGGAGGAGGTGCGCGCCCTCCTGCATCCGCACGGCGCGTTCCTCATGAACCTGATCGACGTCTACAGCACCGGCGGGTTCCTGGGCGCGATGGTCGCCACGATGGAGTCGGTCTTCCCGCGCGTGACCGTGTTCACGGAAGGCTCCGACGTGACGCGCGATCCGGACGTGCGCCGCACGTTCATTCTCGTCGGAGACGACGGCGACCACGACTTCGACGGGCTCGAGCGCGAGTACCCGTTCGAGGCTCCGCTCACCCGTCTCACGCCGGCCGAGCTCCAGCGGCTCCGCGAGCGCAAGGGGCGGGTCCTGACCGACGACTGGGCGCCCGTCGAGAACCTGCTGGCTCCCGTGGTGATGCGCTCCTCGCGCGACATCGCGGCCGGCCAGCACGTGGCGCGCGCCCGGGATGCGCTCAACGCGAACAATCACGGCAAGGCGCTGCGCGAGGCGCGTCGAGCCATCTCGTTCGACCCGCACCAGATCCGGGCCCACGAGATCGCCGCCTTCGTCCTGGCCGAGCAGGGCGACTTCGCCGGCGCGGCCGAGCACTTCCGAACGATCGTGTCGGACCGCCCGCGCGACACCAAGGCGCGCATCGGCCTCGCGACGTCTCTGGCGCGCTCCGGCCAGCCGGCCGAGGCGCGGGCGCTGCTGGAGGAGACGGTCCGCCTCGACCCGAACAACCCGGTGGCCTGGCGGAATCTCTCCCTTCTGCGGCGCGCCGCGGGCGACGATTCCGGCGCGGCCGAGGCGCTTCGGCGGGCGGAAGGCCAGCCCTAGGTGCTAGACTCGGACCTCCTCCGAGCAGATCGATCCCCCCGACCACCCCGGGCCAGACATCCGAGCCGACCGTGATTCTCCCGATCTTCATTTCAGACGGACGCTTCCGATAAACCAACTGGCAGGGATTCGCCGGCTTGCCGGCGGAAGCCGACCCCCTCAACCGGACTGAGTGTCTTGAGCGTCGTATCCGCCCGACCCGACTCCGCGCCGTCGACCGACGGCACCTCCTACCAGTTCAATCGCGCCGCGGACCTGATGGGACTCGACGCGGACGTCCGCCGGATCCTCGCGCACGCCGCGAACGAATCCGTCGTGAACTTCCCCGTGAAGATGGACGACGGTCACGTGGAGATCTTCACGGGCTACCGCGTGCAGCACAACAACGTGCTCGGCCCGTACAAGGGCGGTCTCCGCTTCCACCCGGACGTGGACCTCAAGCACGTGCGCGAGCTCGCCGCCTGGATGACGTGGAAGACCGCGATCTCCGATCTCCCGTTCGGCGGCGCGAAGGGCGGCATCGCGATCGATCCGCGCCAGTACTCGGAGCGCGAGCTCGAGCGCATCACGCGACGTTTCACCTACGCGCTCGGCGACGTCATCGGCCCCGATCACGACATCCCGGCCCCGGACGTCAACACGAACGCGCAGGTCATGGCCTGGATCCTCGACACCTACCTCTCGATGGTGCCGCCGCAGCAGCGCATGCGCAGCATGCACGTCGTGACCGGCAAGCCGATCGGGCTCGGCGGCTGTGTGGGTCGAGACAAGGCGACCGGTCAGGGCGTGGTCATCTCGATCGAGAACTGGGCGCGCGATCGCGGCTTCTCGCTGAAGGACGCGACGTACACGGTGCAGGGCTTCGGAAACGTCGGCTCGTGGACCGCCCGCCTCCTGGCGCCGTATCACGCGCGCCTGCTCGCGGTCGAGGATCACACGGGCGCGATCATGCGGGAGCGCGGCCTGGACCCGTTCGAGCTCGCGGGCTGGGTCGCCGAGCACGGCGGCGTCGCCGGCTTCCCGGACGCGGATCCCATCGACCATCGCACGTTCCTCTCCACGAAGGCCGACATCTTCGTACCGGCCGCGCTCGGCGGACAGATCACCGCGGAGACCGCACCGCTCCTCGACGTCCAGCTCGTGGCCGAGGCCGCGAACGGCCCGACCACTCACGAGGGCGAGCTCGTCCTCGCCGAGAAGGGGATCTCGATCCTCCCGGACGTCCTCTGCAACTCCGGCGGCGTGATCGTGAGCTACCTCGAGTGGCTGCAGAGCAAGCGCAGCGAGGCCTGGGATCTCGACGAGGTCGACGGCAAGCTGCGCCGCAAGATCACCGCGGCATACGAACGCGTGCGCGACACCGCCCGCACCCACGGGTGCGACTGGCGGACCGCGGCGTACATCGTGGCGTTCGAGCGCCTGGAGCGCGTCTACATGGAGCGCGGGATCTTCCCCTAGGGGAACCTGCTCGCGGATCGAAACGAAGCGGCGCCGGTCGACGATCGGCGCCGCTTTTCTGTCTCGGGCGCGTATGATGCCGCCATGCTGAACTTCGAATCGATCCTCGCAAACGGCGCGGCTCCTCCGGGCGAGTCCATCGGCCGCTCGCGCGACGGCCGACCCATACACGCCTGGCGCTTCGGGACGGGCCCGCGGCGCGTGTCCCTGCTCGCCGGCAACCACGCCGACGAGCCGGTCGGCCCCCGACTTCTCGCGCACGTCGTGCGGGCGCTCGCCGCGTTGCCGCCGGAGCACGAAGCGCTCACGACATGGGAATGGTGGATCATCCCGCACACGAACCCGGACGGCGCCGCCGCGAACGCCGCGTGGACGGGCTCGCTCGGCGAAGCCGTCGATCCGGTCCGCTACCTCGAACACGTGGTGCGCGAACTTCCCGGCGACGATCTGGAGTTCGGATTCCCACGCGACGTGGACGATCACGAAGCGCGACCCGAGGCGCGCGCGATCGACGCGTGGTGGCGCTCGTCCCCGAAGCCGTTCGCGCTGCACGCCTCGCTGCACGGCATGTCGATCGCGCGCGGTCCGTGGTTCCTGCTCGATGCCGCGTGGGCGGATCGTTCCGCGCCGCTGCGCGAGCGATGCGCGCAGGAGGTCGCCCGCCTCGGCTATCTGCTCCACGACGTGGATCGCGGCGGCGACAAGGGCTTCGTCCGGATCGGGCCCGGGTTCAGCACCCGCCCGGACTCCCGGCCCATGGCGCAGTACTTCCGCGATCGCGGTGACCACGCGACGGCGGCGCTCTTCCGGCCCACGTCCATGGAGGCGGTCCGGCGCCTCGGCGGCGACCCGCTGACCCTGGTGAGCGAGATGCCGCTGCTGCTGTCCCCGCGGCCCGAGCCCGGCGCGCCGCCGGAGACGAGCGAGGACCTCCGCACCCAGCGCGACCGCCTCGGCCGGTGGGGCGCCCGCCTTCGCTCGGGGGCCGACGAGCACGAGATCGGCCGGGAGATCGCGGCCGCCGGTCTGGTTCCGATGCCGATCCCGGATCAGATGCGCCTTCAGTGGGCGCTCGTGACCGCGGGGATCGATCTCGTCACCTCGACCTGATCCCCGCGATCCAAGCAGCTACCGGACCCGAACCACCTTTCGAGTGGCGCTGCCGGCGGAATCGGTCCACCTCACGAAGTAGACGCCCGCCGGGACCGACCGATGCTCGAGATCCCGTCCGTCCCACTGAACGGGAGCGTCGTCCTCGGACCTGGTCACCCTTCCCCACACCCGGCGTCCGCCGACGTCGAACACCTCGACGCGCCCGGACGGATTCGTCGGATCGCGGCGCAGGAATGAGACCATCCCGCGAGACGGGTTGGGCACGACGCTCAGACCGGCTCCGCCCTTTGCGACGCCGAGAGCGGACGTGACGGCCTCGCAATCGGGAGGCAGCACGGAAATGCTCGCGGCGGCGAAGGCGAGCCTCCCGTCTCCGAGGAACGACGGATGCGTCGTGATCGGTCCGGAGTACACCCCACGTACCTGCGGAGCGAACGGATCCGCGGCGTCGATGCGGACCAGGAACCCGAGGTCGCACGCCACATACGGATCACCGTTCGGGCTCAGGGTCACCTGGCGACCGGTGGTCGGCAGGGGCGCAGTCGAGCACACGACGAGGCTGGCGGGATTCGAGACGTCGATGCAGCTCGCGAAGTTTCCCGTGGTGAGCAGGATGTCGTCCCCGAGATATCGCAGACCGGCATCGAGACTCAGGTACGCCGAAGAGATGTCCCCTCCCCGCGTGATGTGACTCAAGGTTCCATTCGGATTCCGATCGAAGAGATCGAACGTCCGGACCCAGGTGTCGAAGCTCTCGAAATACCCGCCCGTGCTGAACGCCCGATCGCCCACGACGTCGAGGTCGGCATTCACCACGGCACTCGTGACCGTCTGGATCAGTGCGGGCTGCGTGAGATCCGAGCAGTCGACCACCGAGATCCCTTCGCCGTAGACATACGCGAAAGGGGCTTCCCACTCGATCAGATCCGGCGACAAGGGGAGAACGACGCTCCCCACGAGATCGGGAGCATCCGGATCCGAGACGTCGAAGATCTCGAGAGAGGTGCTCGTGGTCGTCAGTAGAGTCGTCCCGTCGAGCACCACGTCGAACCGCTCGCCGGGCACGCTTCCGCGCGGCGCCGGGAACGTTCCGGAGAGGTCGTAGATCCAGAGGAATCCGGAGAGGGCGCAGGCGCCCAGTGTGCCCGAGGCGGAGAACCCGTGCAGCCCCGACACGACCGGCGTGAACGCTTCCTCACGCGGGCCCTGGAAGCCGGCGGTCTCGATCATCTCGATGGTGTGGGCGGTGACGTAGAGATGAGGCCCGTCGAAGACGGCTCGATCGGAATCCGATGCCCGGCGCCCGGGACAGTCCACGAGCGGCTCCGGATTGGCGGGGTCCGAGATATCGAAGAAGTGCGCGCCGTCGATCCGACGCGAGTACGCATCGACCCGCATTCCCAGGAACGCCATCACGTCGCCTAGCCTCGCGATGGATTGCACATATCCATCCAGTTTCGAACGGATCACGGGATGGGACGGAGTGGAGAGGTCCACGAGAACGACACCACCGTTGGCCAGAATGGATCCACTGGGGCGGCCGGCGATGCACGCGACGTCTCCCTCCAGCGCGACGTCGAGGGCCACGTCGAACGGCAACGGTGTCGTGACCAGGTGCATCGGTTGGGTGGGGACCGAAACGTCCACGACCGAGAAGCCGTTCCCGCCGAGCGCGACCACCGCGAGGTCGCCGTCGACGTCGAGACCCATGCCTGCCGCGGACAGGCCGATGCTGCCGAGATGGGTCGGCATCGTCGGATCCGAGACGTCCAGCACGACGAAGGAAGACGGGTTGTGCTTCGTGGTGACGTACGCGATGTCCCCCTCGACGAAAACATCCCACGCGTAGAGCAGCGGGTAGCTACCGATCGCCACCGGCGCGGTCGGCGTGGAGACGTCGTAGACGAGCAGACCGAGTGCGAAGTCGGTCACGTACAGGTAGTTTCCGCTCAGGCTGAGGTGATTGAGTTCCTGAGGGGGCGACTCCCAGATCGGCGCCGGCGGGAACACCGAGCGATCCAGAACGATCACGCTCGTGCCGCCGGTCGTGGCCGTGCGCCCGACGATGAACGCGTGGTCGGGCGTGAACGCGATGTCCGTGGCCCGGTTCGTCTCCACCTTGCCGACCCAGCGGGTGCCTTGCCAGTAGTCGGCGCAGACCGCGGCCTCGGCCGGGCAAGAGAACAGGGTCGGTGCAAGGGTTGCGGCCACCGCCGCCGCCCGCGCCAAGAAGCGCAAGGAATCCATCGGAGCCTCCTCGAGTCGAGTCGTGGGGCCCGGGGGGTCACCAAGCATGGCACGATCGAGACTCGGGGGTCAACGGACACCCCCGAGGGTGAAATGCCGGCATCCGAACGGTCGGTCGGTGTATCATCCCCCGATGTTGCGCCCGCTCCCGCCTGCCCGCTGCTGGCTCCTCGTGCTCCTCGCCCTCGTCGCGCTCGTACCGCGTGGGGTCGAGGCGCGCCCGGACGCGCGCGGCACCCAGAAGCGTCTGTACCTCGCGAACGACGACCACACCGACTACCTGTGGACGGGCGGCGTGACGGCGTACCGGCAGGCGTTCCAGAACATGATCGACTACTACCTCGATCAGGCGGACGCCACGGCCGGGCAGCCGGAGGATTTCCGCGGCAAGTTCAACCTCGACGGCACACTCTGGCTCTGGGAGTACGAGCGGGCGCGATCGGCCGCCGACTTCGATCGTCTCCTCGATCACGTGCGCGACGGCTCGATCACCGTTCCCGTCAACCCGCTCGTGCAGCTCTACGGCGCGATGTCGCCGGAGCAGATCATCCGCGGCGGCTACTACGCCGGCCGCCTCGAGCGACAGGAAGGACTCTCGTTCCCGCTCGTGGTGCCCATGGAGAACCAGACGATTCCCGGCGGCGTCGCGTCGTTGTGGGCGGGCTGCGGCGTGAAGTACTCGTGGAAGGGGATCTGCAACTGCGTCACCCAGATCGACGCGGCGGATCGCCCGCGCGAGGTCTACCGGTTCGCGGGGCCGGACGGGCGGTCCATCCTCATGAAGTGGAACTCGCTGCTCTACGACGAGAAGGACATCGGCGGCTACGCGGAGGCCCGAGATCCCGCGGTCGCGGTGGATCGTCTCGACGCGGACCCGGCGTTCCTCACGCGCTGGCCCTTCGACGTCGCCGGCGCGTTCGGACACGGCTGGGACGACCTGCAGACCACCACCGACGCGTTCCTGAACGTCGCGCAGTCGCGTTCGAACGCGTCGCGTCGCGTGATCGTCTCGAACGAGATCGACTTCTTCGAGGACTTCGAGGCGACGCACGGGAACGACATCGACACGTTCGGCGGCGCGTTCGGCAACGAGTGGGATCTGTACGTCGCCTCGCTCGCGGAGCCCACGGCGGAGCTCCGGCGGGCGACCGAACGGCTGCGCGGTGTGGAAGCGCTCAGCACGCTCGCGCTCCTCGCGGACTCCTCGTTCTGGAGCACGTTCGCCGCGGGCCGGGACAGCGCGATGCTCGCGTGCGGCCTCTACGCGGAGCACTCGTTCTCGCCGGGCCCGGGGGTTTCCGAGCAGGAGCGGGCCGACTGGCAGCGCTCGATCCAGGAGACGCTCACGAGCTACGCGAACGACCTCGACATGGCCGCGCGCGCCCGCCTGGGCGAGCTCGTCGACAATCCGAACGGCGCCGAGCGCCACGCCGTGTTCAATCCGCTGTCCTGGTCCCGGACCGACGTCGCGCGGATCACGGTCTCCACTCCGTTTCCGTTCCACGTGATCGACGTCGTGACGAACAAGCCCGTGCCGTTCCAGCTCGTGTCCGGGCGGGACTTCGCGGTCCTCGCCGAGGACGTTCCCGCCGTGGGCTACCGCGTCTACGAGGTCCGCGGCGGCGCGGGCCCGACGTTCCCCCCGGTCGCGACGTTCGCGGGCGCCACGCTCGACAACGGCGCGATCGCCGTCACGATGGGCCCGCGCGGCCAGCTCACGAGCGTGATCGACCACACGCGCGGTGACCTGCAGCTCGTGACGAACGGAGGCGCGTGGGGCGACTTCGAGAACGGGACGAGTCCCGCCGTGATCGGCGAGGTCGGCCCCGTGTTCGCCACGGTCCGCGCTCTCTCCGGCGGCAGCCCGGCGCACGAGACGCGCGTCCGGCTGTACGGCGGCTCGTCGCCGCGTATCGACCTGGAGGCGACCGTCACCGAGAACTTCGGCGGCTTCGTGGACACCGCGTGGGACCTCGCGGTGCCCGGCGGGACCTGGCGCCACGAAGAGGTCGGGATGATCGCGACCGCGCGCACGCAAGCGAACGGCGGAGACTACGCGAACGCGAACGCGCGCACCGACTGGCTCACGCTGAACCACTTCCTCGATCGCTCGAACGCGTCGTTCGGGGTCACGCTCTCGTCCGCGGACAGTCCGTTCTTCCGTCTGGGCGACAGCACGCCGACGTTTCTGGACGAAAACTCTCCACGCGCCACCCTCACCGTGGGCATGCAGGTCGACGGTTCCGTGGGCGGCATCGCGAACCAGGGCGGCGACTCGTTCTTCCTGCATCGCGTGGCCGCCCGGCCGCACGACGCCTGGACCGCCACCGACGCGATGCGCTTCGCACTCGAGCACCAGAACCCGTTGCTCACGTTCCGGGTGACGGGAGCCGGTCCCTACCCGGCCGCGAGTTACTCGCTGCTGGGCGCGGACACGTCGGCGATCCTGTGGGCGCTGAAGCCGCACGAGGACGGTCGCGGCGCGGGCGTGGTGACGCGCTGGTGGAATCTCGAGGACACGTCGCCCACGCTCACGATGACCTGGCCGAACGACACGGTGGTCGCCGCCTGGGAGACTTCCCATCTCGAGACGGATCTCCAGCCGCTCGCAACCGGCACCCGGACGGTCTCGTTGCCGCTGCTCCCGCACGGGCTCAGCACCGCACGGGTGGCGCTCGCGGCCACGACGACCACGGTGACTTCTCCTTCCGGCCCGCGGATCGACCTCTCGATCGCTCCGAATCCGGCGCGCACGGGCATCGATCGCGCGATCTGCTTCGTGCTGCCGGCCGACGGACCGGTGAAGATCACGGCCTACGACCTGCACGGCCGGCGTGTGGAACGCGTCGCGCAGGGGCGGTGGCCGGCAGGACCGCACACGGTCCACTGGGCGGCCGACGTCGCGGCCGGCGTCTACTTCCTGAGACTCGAAACCGATTCCGGCGAGACGGCGAAGCGAGTCGTCGTGCTCGGCCACTAGGAGACCCGTGAGACTTCGGATGTTCCTCGTCGGACTGCTGACGTTGATCGCAGGCGCCCCCGTCGCGGCGCAGACCGCGCGCACCGATTCCCTGGAAGTGTCGATCGCGGTCGACGTCGCGGGGGGCGGGGAGTTCCAGGGCTACCGCGAGGGCGGCCGCGCGCGCGGCGATCTGCCGCTCGACTCCGGAAACGGTCTGTCGCTGGCGCTCGCGTGGAATCCCGAGGGTCGCTACGTGTTCGAGCTCGGCTACCGGCACCTGGACGCCCGGGTCGACGAAGTGGATCCGCCGACCGGACTGGAACCGATCGGTTTTCCCGTGACGTTCGACGAGCTGCATCTCGCCGGCGAGGTCCAGCGCCCGGTCGGCGCGGCGCAGCGTCACCGGATTCGCGGCGGCGCGCTCGCCGGGCTCACCCGTTTCGATTCCGACAACGTCACCCGCGTGCGGCCGACGTTCGGCGTCGGCGCGGGCACGCGATCGCGGATCACCGGCCGGTGGTTCGTCAAGACGAACGCGCGCGTGCGCTACACGATCACCGGGCGCAAGCCGCTGCTTTGCAATCCGGACGGCGACTGCTACCCGTTCTCGGGGACCGGCTCGATCCTGCGCTGGGAGGCCGGCGCGGGGATCGCGTTCCTGCTCTGAGTCGGGCGAGCGTCGCGCGGCGGGGCGCGCACTACTCCAGCGTGTACTCCACTGTGCTCACCACACGCACGACCTTGTGGAGCTGATTCTCCTCGGAGACTCCGGGCGCGCGATCGCGCGGCAGGATCTGGAACACGCCCTGATTCGCCGTGCGGATCCCCCCGAGTCGCGCGCCGGAGTCGTGCGCGAACTTCTCGGCCGCCTCGCGCGCGCTCGCCGTGGCCTCGCCGATCATCCCGGGCTTGAGATCGTTCAGGCCGCGGAACAGGTACGTCGGGCCGCCGTAGGTTCCGCCGAGCACGACCCCCTGCTTCACGAGCGAGCCCACGTCCTGGCTCGCCGCGCGCACGGCGTCCACGTTCTCGGTGTTCACCATGAGCGTCTGGTTGATCACGTAGCGCCCGCCCGTGGGGTTGTTGTTGCCCCACGCGTTCGCGAGCTTGTCCTGCACCTCGAGGAAGCTCACCTCGACCGCCTCGGGCGGAATTCCGTGGGTGTCGAGAAACGCGAGCACGGTCTGTCGGCTGGACTCGATCGAGCCCTGCGCGCGGGCGAGCTGATCGTCGGTCGCCACGTAGCGCAGCGGCCAGAACGCGACGTCGGCCGTGACCTCTCGCTCCGCGAGTCCCTTGACCGACACGTAGCG
>JAGQIB010000276.1:0-749 GCA_020431545.1 Gemmatimonadota bacterium | reverse complement strand
CCGAGCGCGATCAGCAGGGCCGGTCCGAATCCCGTCTTCATGGGTCGACTCCTTCCTCCCCCGAGGCGGTCATCGTGCCAGAGGTCGCGCCGGCGCGCCAGACCCGGGGACGCGGGGTCGCGGTGCCGCCCGCGCCACCTTCTTGCTTGCGAACGGCGCCTTCGGTGCGGGACCATCGGGAGTCCCCCCTCTCGGAGGAATCCGCGTGAAGCGCGTCCGCTGCGATTCGTGGCACTTCCGGCTCGGTACGGCGCTCGCCCTGGCGCTCGTCGTCTTTGCCCCGAACGTGGCGCGGGCGGAGCGCGTGGGCACGATCGAGGTCTCGGGCGGCGGCGGGTGGCGGGTCGGCGGCGACCTCAAGGGACGCAAGGACAAGGTGACCGGAGACGAGCTCTCCGACCTCCACTTCGAGTCGAGCGCGAGCTACGGAGCCTCGATCGGGCGCTGGATGCGCCCCGACACGCAGTTCGAGATCCTCTGGAGCCGCCAGTCCACGAACGTCACGAACCCGAAGCCGTACGACGGCGAGGCGCCCATCGACGTCGACGTCGTCGTGGACGACTTCCTGGCCGGCCTGCTGCGCTACAGCGGTCGTGCGTACGATCGTCGCCGCTGGTTCGGCGGCGTGCACGCGGGTCTCACGAAGTTCGGATTCGAGCACGAGACCGAGTACCGATTCGCGATGGGCGCCTCGGCCGGCGTGCGCGTGCGCGCCGCGACGCGAGCGCGCCTCCGACTCCACGTGCTCT
>JAGQIB010000275.1 GCA_020431545.1 Gemmatimonadota bacterium | reverse complement strand
ACACGCCGGCGATCTGCGCGGCGACGTACTCGCCGATGCTGTGGCCCGCCATGGCGGCCGGCGCGATCCCGCAAGACATCCACCGTTCCGCGAGCGCGCGCTCCACCACGAACAGCGCCGGTTGCGCTAGAGCCGTGTCACGCAGCCGCTCGTTCGCGGCCGCGTCGTCCGGGGCGGCGAGCAGGAGATCGCGAAGATCCACGCCGAGGCGAGGCGTCAGCTCGTCCACACAGCGATCGAGCAGGGCGCGGAAGCTTGGCTCCTCCCGCGCGAGGAACCGCACCATGCCCGCGTGCTGGGCGCCCTGGCCCGGGAAGAGAAACGCGACGCGGGAGCCACGCCGTTCGTCCGGAGCCGGTGCCGGCGGACCGGTGACCGGAGCTCGCAGCGCGGCAACCGCTTCGCGAACGTCCGTCGCTACGAGCGAGCGTCGCCACGGCAGGCGCTTGCGGCCGACCTGGAGCGTGTACGCCACGTCGGCGAGGTCGAGATCCGGGCGCGCCTCGAGATGATCGGCGAGGTTTGCGGTCGCGGTCCCGAGGGCGGTCTCCGTCGCCGCCGAGAGCACGAGCGTCTGCCGGCGGCGTGTGCTCGGAGCGCGGGGGGCCTCGAGGGACTCCTCGAGCACGACGTGCGCGTTCGTGCCGCCGATGCCGAACGAGCTGACCCCGGCCCGACGGGGCGCATCGCCGATCGCTTCGAACGGCCGCAGCGTGGTGTTCACGAAGAACGGCGACGTCTCGAAGTCGATCTTCGGATTCGGTGTGCGGTAGTGGAGGCTCGGAACGAGCTCGCGGTGGCGCAGGGAGAGGACGGCCTTCAGGAAGCCCGTCGCGCCGGCGGCGGCGTCGAGGTGACCGACGTTCGTCTTGACGGAGCCGAGTGCGCACCTGGCCGCGCGGCGGCTCGGCCCGAACGCCTGCGTGAGCGCCGCGACCTCGATCGGATCGCCGAGCGGCGTCGCGGTGCCGTGGGCTTCCACGTATCCGATCGTGGCGGAATCGACGTCCGCCGCCGCCAGCGCCTCGGAGATCACGGCCGCCTGCCCGTCGACGCTCGGTGCCGTGAACCCGATCTTCGCGCTGCCGTCGTTGTTGAGCGCGGACCCGCGGACGATCGCGAGGATCGTGTCCCCGTCGCGCTCGGCGTCGTCGCGTCGGCGCAGAACGACGACCGCGGAACCGTTGCCCTTCAGCGTCCCGCTCGCGTCCGCGTCGAACGCGCGGCACCGGCCGTCGGGCGAGGCGATGTCGCCTTCTTCGTAGAGATAGCCGGTGGTCTGCGGGACGGTGATCGACACGCCGCCCGCCACCGCGACGTCGCACTCGTGATTCAGGAGACTCTGCGCCGCCCAGTGGATCGCGACGAGGCTCGTGGAGCAGGCGGTCTGCACCGTCAGACTCGGGCCGCGAAGGTCGAGCCGGTACGAGACCTGGGTGGCGAGGTAGTCCGGTGTGTTGCCGAGCGACGCCTGTGCCCCGAGTGCCTGAGCAGCGTCGGGCGTGGTCGCGAGGCAGGAGGAGTAATACGTGCTCGGGCTCGAGCCCGCGAACACGCCGACTCGCAGTTCGTGACTCTCGCCGAGCAAGCCCGCGATCTCGAGCGCCGTCCAC
This sequence comes from Gemmatimonadota bacterium, assembly GCA_020431545.1. GTDB lineage: Bacteria > ARS69 > ARS69 > ARS69 > ARS69 > JAGQIB01. The sequence goes on along the minus strand of JAGQIB010000275.1, from coordinate 1,694 downwards.
ACGTCCTCCAGGAACACGCGGAACTGCGGGTCCGTGAGCTCGGCCTCACGCGGCGTGAACCGGAACAGTCGCGCGTCGAAACGATCGACGTCCGCGACGTCGGCCGCGCGACGGACGTACGCGGGATCGTTGCGCCAGCGCGCGGGAACGCCCGCGGCACGAAGCTCGTCCTCGTCGAGATCGCGAATGCACTCTTCGCCGGCGCGGAGCCTTCGCCAGAAGGCATCGACGGATGGCGCGCCGGGGAAACGACCGGCCAGCCCGACGACGGCGAGGTCGAGGGTCGAGACGGAATCGGGGGTCATCGGGGGACTCCAGCACCCGGGGGCCGCCGGAAGGGCCGGGAGGGCCGAGAAGGCCGAGAAGAAGAAGGAGCAGTGAGCGCGAGCGAGTGTCCCAAAGGGCCTTTCGGCGTGTCAAGACGAGCCGGGCGTTCCTCGCGAAATGCGTGCCGGGTGACTTTCGAGATCATTCGGAACCTTCCCTTCGACCCGTACGGGCTCGACGCGACGCCCGCGCGCGGGCGGCGTCGCGACGGTCGCGGCCGCGATCGGCGCCTGCGGGGTCCGTCTCCGAAGACGGCGTCGAGACGTCGGCGGGTTGCGCGAGGCGACGGGCGAGCGTCGACACGGTGGGATAGCGGAACAGCTCGACGACCGAGATGTCGGTGTCGAGCTCGGAACGAAGCCGCGCGTGAACTCGTGCGAGCAGCAAGCTATGCCCCCCGAGATCGAAGAAGTTGTCGTGGGCGCCGACGGCCTCGCGGCCGAGGACCTCGGACCAGATCGCGGCGATCCGTGTCTCGAGGACACCCTGCGGCTCGACGCGGGCCGAGGTCTCCGCCGCGGGTGCCGGGAGTCGTCGTCGATCGAGCTTCCCGTTCGCCGTGACCGGCAGGGTCTCGAGCAGGACCCAGGCGGTCGGCTGCATGCCGGCGGGCAGCCGCGACGCGACGTGTTCCCGCAGCTCCTCCGGAGAAAGGAAGGGGTGGCGCAGCGTCGGCACGGTCCCGGATGGCGCCGCGCCGACGTCCAGCGTGCGGCCGGAGCCCCGGCGGACGGCGTACACGTAGCCGAGCTCCGTCCGTGCCAGCAGCGGGTCCTGCTCGACGTACACGTCGAAGTCGTGCTCCTCGAACATCGCCACGATCGGATCCCGGTGCTCCGCGAGGTCGATCTCCACCACGGCCTGATCGACCCGTCTCCAGTCCTCGGCGCGGAGGCCGCGGAGCACGTCGAGCTCCGCCTTCTCCACGTTCACCTTGAGGTAGTGAATCCGTTCCACTCCGGATTCCGCGATCAGGTCCGAGAGCGCGCGCAGCCGGACCGGGATCTCCTCGCCGGTGAAACGCTCCGCCAGAAGACGCTCCGCGTCCTCGGCGAGAGCCGCGGCGCCCTCGACGCCCGCGCGCGCCTGATTTCGCAGGAACGACTGCACCACGCTCTTCTCGGTGGCCGCGTCGGCGTACAGCCCGGACAGCAGCGAGAAGCCGGGGAAGAACGTGAAGCGCGCCTCGCGCTCCCGCTCCGCGAGCCCGTAGCCGAATCGCGTCGCGCTCGGCGCGTACGCGGCAAGGTTCGCGTCGAGGATCGGATGCAGATGCGGGTTCGGCTCGAACACGAAGATCCGCGACGGCTTCGCCACGAGGCTCGCGTACACGGAGAACAGGCCGATGTTGCCGCCGACGTCGAAGA
>JAGQIB010000274.1 GCA_020431545.1 Gemmatimonadota bacterium | reverse complement strand
CCGGCGGACTCGCTCACGTCCTCGAATCGCTTCCCGCCGAGGTTTCGGTAGAGCCGGTTCGGCCCGAAGTTCGAAACGTACAGATCCACTAGTCCGTCGCCGTCCCAGTCGCCCGCGCACACGCCGCACCCCCACGACGTGTCCGCGGCGCCCCCCGCGTCGGGCACCTCCTCGAACCGCCATTCCCCGAGGTTCCGGTACAGGCGATTCCGGCCCCGCTCCGCGATCGCAGACGGCGACTCGGTGAGGCGCCAGGCGTTCACCACGTAGAGGTCCAGGAGTCCGTCGCCGTCGAGGTCCACCACGGCGACGCCCGTACCCACCGACTCCAGGATGTGGTCCTTCGCGGGGCCGCCGCCCCACGTGGGAGCGGTGAGTCCCGCCTGCGCGGACACGTCCACGAAGCGGAACTCCTCGGCTCCCCCGCGCGCGGCGGGGATCGCGGCGAGCCCGAGAGCGAGCGTCGCCGCGAGGAAACGAGTCCGCACTAGTCCGGCTCGACCGCGCTCTGGTAGAGCCGCGTGAGCTCGTCCATCGCGCCCTGCACCTCACTCGTGTTCGAGCCGTCCATGCGCGCGATCTTCCCGGCCAGCGCGAGCAGCGTCTGCTTCTCCACGCTGTCCACGAACATGTAGTCCTCGCGCGTCATTCCATCGGTGTGGTGATGGTGCCCGGCCTTCAGCATGCGCTGCACCACGGCCTGCACCGCCTTGTCGCCCTCGTTCGCGAGATACGTGATCTCCGCCGCGGCCGTCTCCAGGTGCGCCTTCTTCGCGGCGGCGTCGCCCGACATCGCGAGCTGGAGCTCGTGCTCCGCGCTCTCGTAGTGGAACATCAACATCGTGCCCACCAGCGCGCTCTCCGTTTCCTTGATCGCCAGGATCGCGTTCGCGAGCTGCTCGTACGTGTTCGCGAGGGACGCGCGGATGTCCTCGCTCGCTCGCGTCGAACCGGGAATCCCGAACAGCAGCAATCCCACCAGCGCGATCATTCCCTTCGTGCGCATGCTCTCCTCCTGCTTCGTGGCCTATTCCGTGACGTTCGTTCGAGCCCTGTAGAACAACCCGCCGATGTCGATCCAGCGTACATCCACCGTGCCGATCACGCCCGTCGCGCGGCGGTCGGCCGGTTCCAGCACCTGTTCGAGCTTCACGCCGCCCTTGAACTTGCGCGGCTCGGTCGCCATCCAGTCCAGCAGCAGCAGCGTGGAGACGTCCGCGTTCGAGACCAGGAAGCTCTCGCCGGACTCCCCGAGGAAGAAGCGCAGCTTCGGCTGACGGCCCTCGAACGCGCCCGGCACCGCGGCCGCGAGAGTTTCCGACGCTTCCGTCTTCCGGACCACGAGGTCGGAGAGGAAGACGAACTTCGGACCGCCCTCCGCGAGCTGGGCCGGGTCCTCGATCGGGAACGAGTCGACGGGAATCTCGGTGCCGTTCACGAAGTCCGGGAAATCGAAGCGGAAGCGATCGATTCCCTCGAACAGGTCGACCTCGCCCTCCGGCGTGAACACGCGGTCCACGATGAGGTGCGTGCGCGGCTCCTTCACGAGTCGCACGCCCCAGTCCACGTTCGGGCCGTCGTAGGTGTTGACGGCGCTGCGCAGGCCGGGCCCGACCGCGATGAGGAACAGCGAGCCGTCGCGGATGAGCGCCGTGTTGCGTCGCGCCGCGGCGACGCGCGGCCGATCGATCCGGTAGTGATGCGTCGCGTCGGGGATGCCCTGCTTCAACACGTCCTGTAGCGGCATCTCCTCGTACTTCACGTCGAAGCTCTGGCATCCGGCGAGCGCGAGACCGAGCGTCAGCAGGGCGCCCGGGCCCAGGATCCGTCTGGTCATGGTCACCTCTCCCTTCGATCCGGGACCGAAAATCTCGACCCCCGCGAGGTGATGGGCGGGTTCGCCCCTCTTCCGGGATACCCCCGGAGGGCCCCCCGTTCCGATACGGGATTCCCGTCATGCGAAACGGGCCCGAAACGGGCCTCAGGAGCCGTTTGCGGGGCCGGACACCCCGCGCTATGTTTCCGGGGGAGTTTCTGACCGAACCTGCTTCCGGAGGAATCCATGCGCCCGCCGTCCGCCCGCCGTCCCCGCCTCGCGGGTTCCGCCCTCCCGGTCGCGGTCGGTCTCGCGATCCTCGCGTTTTCCCCGGCGGTCCGGGCGCAGCACGCCGGGGCACACGGCGGCCACGATGCACACGAGACCGGCGGGCCGGGCCATCCCGATCACGGCGGGAACCACGACGCCACGATGCGTCATCGGTTCGAGGACGCCGCGGCGTGGGCCGCGCGCTTCGAGGATCCGTCGCGCGACGAGTGGCAGCATCCCGAGGAAGTCGTGAAGGCGCCCGTGACACGACCGGATCTGCTGATCGCGGACATCGGATCGGCCACCGGCTACTTCCCGGTGCGCTTCGCGAAGGCGGCGCCGCAGGGCATGGTGTACGGCGCCGACATCGAGCCGGACATGGTGCGCTACCTGAACGACCGCGCGCGCGCGGAGAGCCTGCCGAACCTCGTGAGCGTGCTCGCCGGCACCGACGGCCCGCACCTGCCGCGTCCGGTCGACCTCGTGTTCCTGTGCAACACGATCCACCACCTCGACGATCGCGTGGAGTACTTCCGTCGCCTGAAGGCCGACCTCCGTCCGGGGGGACGCGTGGCGGTGGTGGACTACACGCTCGAGTCGAAGATGGGCCCGCCCCACAAGCTCGACTCGAAGGTCGTGGAGGAGGAGATGAAGGAGGCCGGCTACGAGGTCGTCGCGCGCCCGGACTTCCTGCCCGAGCAGTATCTCCTCGTGTTCTCGCCGGCGAACTAGCGATGGCGAAGCCGCGCGACGATCAGGTGTTCGTCAAGGACGGGCGACGCCACCACCGCCCCGTCTACTCGCGTACCGAGTTCCGACTCGGGATCGGCATCGTGGCGATCCTCGCGGGAATCGCGAGCTGGATCGCGTGGCGCGGACGGAACCCGGACCCGGAGCTGTTCCAGTCCGGCGAGGCGCTGCTCGGCGCGCCCGATGCGACGTCGCCCGGCGCGGCCGGCGGCGGCGGCACGACCGCGTCCGCCGACCGGGGTCCGCTGCCGGAGGACCTCGCCGGGGAAGGCTGGCGCGAGGGACCCGTCTCCACGTTCGGCTGGGACAACCTGTACGTGAAGATCGACGGGCGCGAGGACTACTACAAGACGTTCGGATTCCGTCAGCTGTGGTTCGTGTCGATCGCGCGCGAGGACGATCCCGCGACCGCGGTCGACCTCGAGCTGTACGACCTCGGCACGAAGGAGAACGCGCTCGGCGCGTACGCCGGCGAACGCCCGGAGGGCATCGTGGCGGAGCCGTTCCCGGGCGGGCTCGGGCACCTCGACCGCAACGCGCTGCTGTGCACGCGGGGGCCGCTGTACCTGCGCGCGATCGGCTCGGCGGAGTCGCCGGAGGTACGCGCGCAGCTCGAACGGGTGCGCGACGCGTTCGGCGCCGGGGCCGAATCGGCCGGCCCGGAAACGGACCTGCCGCGGCCTTACGCACTCTTTACCGAAGGCCTGGGGGTCGCGGCCGGCGACGTGGCGTACACGGCGGAGAACGCATTCTCGTTCGGATTCGCGCAGGAGGTCTATTCCACGCGGCTTTCCGACGATTCCGAGATCTTCGCGGTGGAGTCCGGCGACGCGGCCGCCCGGCTCGCGCAGCAGTTCCGGGACGGGTTTCGCGAATACGGGGAGGCGGCGGGCACCGCAGAAGCGGTAGAGTGGACGTCGGACCGGTACCTGCACACGATCGCGGGAGCGAAGGCGGTCGACGGCTGGACGATCGGGGTCAAGGACGCCCCCGATCTCGAGGCCGCGAAGGCCCACCTCGCCCGTCTCGAGACCGCGGTGAAATCGCTCGCGAACGGAGCCGACCGATGAGCGACCCGAAAGACCGCCCGGCGCCGTCGGCGCGTGCGGATGAAACGTCGGCGGACGCGCCGGACTCCACGCGCGTCCCGCGGCGCGAGTTCCTGCGACGCGCGGGCGCGGTCTCCCTCCTCGCCGCCGGCTCCGGCTGGGCGGCGCTCGCCCCGCCGCACTGGCCCGGCTCGCTCCAGGATCCGGATGGCGAGCGCGGCAAGCCGAAGACGGAACTGCTCCGGCTGCCG
>JAGQIB010000273.1 GCA_020431545.1 Gemmatimonadota bacterium | reverse complement strand
GACGACCTCACGCTCATCCTCGTGAAGCGCGACGGCCATCTGCTCTCGATCGCGGAAGACGGCGCGCGCGACGGCAACGGCGCGAACGGGGCGCCGGCTTGAGCGGGCGGGTGGTGGCGTTCGATCTCGGCGATCGGCGAATCGGGGTGGCGGTCTCCGATCCCACGCGTACGATCGCCCAGGGACGCGAGACGATCCTCCGCGACGGCGCGACCTGGCCGTGGCGCAAGATCCTCGCGGTGATCGAGGAAACCGCGGCCACCCAGGTCGTCGTGGGCGATCCGCTCCACTTCGACGGCTCGACGAGCGAACGCTCGCGGACGGCGGGGGAGTTCGCGCAGGAGCTGCGGATGCGCTCGGGATTGCCGGTGGATCTCGAGGACGAGCGCTGCACCTCGGTGGAGGCGGAGCGCATGCTCGCGAAGACGGGCCGCGGGAGACGTCGGCGCGATCGCGGCGACGTGGACCGCGCGGCCGCGATCCTCATCCTGCAGGACTGGCTCGACGCGCGCGACGGAGAGGCGACGTGAAGGGAATCGGAGTCTGGATCGCCGTGATCGCCGGCGCGGCGCTGGTCGCGTGGCTCGGCGCGCAGGCGCTGCTCGCCACTCCGCCCGCGACGCCCGGCGACTCGCCGGTGACGATCCGCGTGGCGAAAGGCGAGGGGCTCGCGCCCGTGGCGCGTCGGCTCGAGGAAGAGGGCCTCGTGGTCTCCGCGCGACGCTTCCGTCTGCTCGCACGCCTGACGGGACGGGACCGTGCGATTCGCGCCGGCACCTACGAGTTCCTGCCCGGGCTCGATCCGCGCGATCTCCTGGCTCGCCTGGAGGAAGGCAAGGTGCGTCTGCTCCGGCTCACGGTGCCGGAGGGGCGACGTCTCCTGGACATCGCGAAGGACGTGGAGTCCGCGCTCGGCGTTCCCGCGGAGGAAGTGATCGCGGCCGCCTCCGATCCCGCGCGCGTGACCGGGGTCGGTGCGCGCGGCGAGAATCTGGAAGGCTACCTGTTTCCGGAGACGTACTTCTTCGAGGACGGCGTGTCGGCCGGCGACGTGGTGGACGGAATGGTCGCCCGCTTCGAGGCGGAGTGGGGCGAGCTCGCCGACCTGCCGCAGCCCGAAGGGCTCGATCGTCACGACGTGGTCACGCTCGCGTCGATCGTGGAGGCCGAGACGCCGCTCGCGGACGAGAAGCCCCGCGTGGCCGCGGTGTATCTGAATCGCCTGCACCGCGGGATGCGGCTGCAGGCGGACCCCACGGTGCGCTACGGCATCGGCCGCTTCGACGGTCGCCTGTACTACAAGCACCTCGACATCGAGAGCGCGTACAACACGTACCAGAACCAGGGACTGCCGCCGGGGCCGATCGGGAGCCCGGGACGCGCGGCCCTGCGCGCGGTGCTCGAGCCGCTCACGCCGTGCGACGACCTGTACTTCGTCGCCTCGGGGAACGGGGGCCACGTGTTCTCGCGCACGAAGGCGGAGCACGATCGTGCCGTGGCCGAGGCCCGGAAACGTCGCGACGCGGCGGCCCGCGACTCCGGCTGACGGGGAGCGCCGTCGGGCTGGACCGCCGAGGGACCGCCCCGGCCCGCGACCGTGCCGGCCCGGGCCGAGTTGACCTCCCGGCGCCGGGTCCCTATCGTTTCGAGGATCGCCGCACCGGAGGAACGCGTGGAAACGACGACGAAAGTGGACCGCCTGCTCACGATCCTGCGCGAGATGGACGGCGCGCTGGTGGCGTTCTCGGGCGGGGTGGACTCCGCGTTCGTCCTGCGCGCGGCGAAGGCGGCGCTCGGTGACCGCGTGTTCGCCGTCACCGCGCGCTCGCCGGCCGTACCTGCCCGGGA
>JAGQIB010000272.1 GCA_020431545.1 Gemmatimonadota bacterium | reverse complement strand
ACGCCCAGCCATCGACGTCGCTGCAGGCGCCCAGCGGATCCGTGGTGTCACAGCCGAGCCAGGCGTTGTACGTGCCGGTGCTCGGTCCCGGGTAGAGCGTGGTCACGTGCCAGCGGCTCTCGGGAGGATTCGGCGGAGCGTAGCGGGACCAGTGATCGAAATGAGCGCCCGCGGGCCCGGCCGGCCACGTCGAGTCGCCGCCGGCACCCTCGAAGCACCAGATCTCGTCGACCGTCTGGTCATCCGGCGATCCGACCGCATCCCCCGGACTGCAGGGAGATGTGCCGGTCGGGTGAACGGGAATCCAGAGCGTGTCCGACGTCGCGCCGCGCGAGCCGGGCACGGTCGCCCGGCCCGCCGTCGGCGCCCTCACTTCCGGCCGCGAGGCGAACGCCGGCGCAGCCACGACGGCGGAGAGAAGCAGAAGCAACGGCAAGCGGGCGAGCGACGGCGAGTGTCGGCGGGAGGATGGGGAAAGGCACATGGCAGGCCTCCGAACCGCGCGGAGCAGGGACGGCGCGCAGAGCTTGGCCCCGACGGGGCGCTCCAACTATGACACCCGATCCGTCGGGCCGCCAGCGAGCCGCATTGCTATGGCGTGGCGGCCCGTGGTCGAGCCGGCTCGACGTAGATCTCCCGGGTGATCCGCTCGTAGAGATCGGTCCCCGAGAATCCGGAGTCCGCGGCCGCCTCCACGAACCGGAGGTCCGTCAGGTCGTTGTAGATCACGTAGGGGGTCACGGCGATGCGCACGCCGTCCCGTTCGGGATAGAAACCGAACTCGTCGATCTCGTCCGGGGTCAGTCCGCCGTGTGCGGCCAGATAGTGGCGAAGGTCGATGCGGCCGAGCTTGACGTACGTGTCCGGAAGCTGGTCGAACGGACCGTCGTACCAGCTGTTCCAGCGCACGTTGTCCCCTTGCACGCCGACCAGGATCTTGCGATCGAGCGCTCGGTCCACGAAGAACACGAACTTCGTGCGCTCTCCCAGGGCCAGGTCCTTGGACACCAGCGTGAGTACCTCGGGGACGAAGCCCGCGTCGTCGAGCATCCAGTACAGACGCTCGACGCGGCGATTGAACAGGAGATGAAAGCGAAGCCCGGACTCGTCGAACGTCGTCCCCACGTACTCCTCGTCGGCGGAGAGACGGGCCCGATCCGGCGCGACCAGTCCCGGGTCGTAGAGGTGGAACGTCACGGTCTTGCCTTCGAATCTGGCGCGGTAGGTCCAGTCGTCGATCCGGTCGAGCCGCAGGCCGTCGCCCGCGGTCACGTCCAGCGCTCCGCCGGCCCCGTAGGCGGGCGGATCCGGCGTGGGATCGGACAGACAGGAGATGTAGCCGAAGCCGAGCTGACCGAGGTCCCGCGTTCGCGCCGGCAGCATGAAGCACCCCCGCACCGTCACGCCGCGCACGGGGAAACGCCAGTAGTAGTAGCCCTCGGACGGGTACACCATGACGTCTTCGTGCATGCGCGCGAACACGTAGCGGAACACCGCCCAGGGGTCGTCCAGATCGAGATTCGTGTAGAGCCCCGCGACGAACGCATCGTTCGTCGCGACCAGGCGCTCGCTCACGACGACGTCGGACGCGCGCGGCCCGACCCGGGAGAACGCGGAGATCGCCGAGCTTCCGGCGACGACGAGTGCGAGCACGAGCACGACGATCCAGGGTCTACGGTGCATGGGAAGCTCCTCGGCGAGCGAAGGGGAGGGCGACCGGAGCCGCCCTCCCGGCGACTACGATTCGACGGGCGAGGTCACTGGTACAGCGACGCGTACTCGCCTTCCGTGATGTGCGAGGATCCGTACGGTTTGAACAGCGAGGCATCGGGTCCCGAGCTGATGTGCTCGTGCCGGTGACCGCCGTTCACGTCGTCGGTGTACGTGGACGCCTTGCTTCCGGTGGACTGATGCTGCCCGTGCCAGTTGTACGAGGCGTTTGCACTGCGGATCTCGTGGAAGTTGAGCTCGGGATCCGGATTGTTCGGATCCCACTCCCAGTTGCCGCGTCCGACCTGCGTCGCGTCGCTCGGCCCGATGCCGTTCCGCGGAACCGGCTGGATCTGGATGGCAACGATCGCACCGTCGAGCTGATCCGGCTCGGTCAGCAGATTGCCGTAGTCCTGTTCTTCGTTCGATTGCAGGCAACCGGCCGCGAACAACGCCGCCAGCGGCACTACCGCGAGGATTCTCCAGGTTCTCACTCGGCATGCTCCTTCCTTGATCGGACACGACGACGCTCGCCCGGAAGTCGGATTCATTCCGCGACAGGTCGTCGTAACGTTAGGGCATGCTCACGCCGTGCCTGATACAGGACCGCGAGAGGTTCGCCGGTCGAGAAGCGCCGGGCGACGCCGGACAGGACGCGGACTAGAGATCCAGGGAGGCGTCCAGCGCGGCGCGACCGCGAGGCAGGTCGAAGCGGTCGCGGGTGGTGGAGTAGGCGAGCCCGCCGAGGCGACCCACCGCGCGCAGCGCCGCGGGATCGATGCGATGACGTTCGTCGATCAGATCGTCGCGGACGAACACGTGCACGACCTCGCCCAGCACCACGTTGCCTCCGGCCGGCACCCCGGGATTCGTGCGAACGATCTGCCGCGTGACGCACTCGAACGCGATCGGCGACTCCGCCACGCGAGGCGGGGCGACGCGATGCGACGGCGCGGGCGTGAGATTCGCCAGCTCGAACTCGCTCTCTCCGTACGGGAGCGGTTCCGAGGTCGCGACGACGGGACGCACGATCGCCTCGGTCGCGACGTTGATCACGAACTCACCCGTGCCTCCCTCGTCCCGCGGCTTCGCGTTGCGGAGCGAGTCCTTCTCCCCGCCGTCGGGAGCATTCGCCGGGCAGAAAAGGACGGTCATCGGGGCGGAGCCCACGCCGGCGAAGAACGAGTACGGCGCCACGTTCGAGCGGCCATCGGGCGAGATGGTGGAGACCACCGCGATCGGACGCGGGAGGATCCCCCCGATGAGGAGCTTGTAGCGATCGGGCTGGGCCAGTGCCGCGGGGTCGAGTTCCATGGCGACAGTCTAGCACCGCGTGCGGGTCACGGCTGCCCGTTCTCCACCTCCGCGATCACCCGCGCGACATAGTCGAGTGCCGCTTCCCGTGAGGGATGCGAACCGCGAGCGATGAGCGTCATCTGAGCGCGGGCGTCGCCGACGCGACCGGAACGGGCGAGAGCGGCCCCGAGGCTGGCGCGGACGCGGGCGTCCTCGGGATGCAGACGGGCCGCGTTCTCGAGGGGGATGATCGCCGCGAGCGACGCCCCGAGTTCCATGCGTACGATTCCGAGGAGGTACTGGGCGTCGAACAGTCCGGGATCGAGCGCGACGGCGCGACCGAGCTCGGCCTCGGCCTTCGAGAGATCCCGCGCCGTGAAAGCCAGATGGCCGACGCGGTAACGGAGGCGAGCGGACTCCGGAAGGAGGTCGGCCGCGCGTCCCGCCTGCGCGCGCGCCTCCTCGAGTCGGCCGCGCTCCTCCAGTACCTGGGAAAGGTCGTCGTGCAGGTGACTCCGCGCGAACGCGGAGTTGCCCGACGTTTCGCGGGCGAGGAGCTCCGCGCGGGCGAGCGAGGCAACGGGGCCATGGTGCGCCGCGACCCACACGGACGAGCAGGCGAGCGTGAGGCCGACGGCCGCGGCAGCCACGCGGCGGCCGAGTCCGGCGCCTCCGGAGAGTCGGGCCACCTCCCGGGCGGTCCACAGCGACAGAGGCAATGCGGGAAGGGACATGAGGTCCCAGTCTCTCGCGTAGCCGAGTTCGGGCGTCACGAACAGGAACCCGACGACCGCACCGCCGGTCGCGACGGCGAGGATCCGCCCGACGCGATCGAGCCTTGGCGCAACCCACGGCAGAATCACGGCCGCAGGGACGCAGAGGAGAAGCGCCTGCACCGAATCCGCGAGGTGACGGGCGCTTCCCCGAGCGTAGGCGACATGCTCGACGTCGACGGGCTGGGCGGTCGGATTCCAGGCCCCCGCCCCGAAGACGATCACCCGCGCCGCGATCGCGAGCGGAATCGCGAGTCCCGCGGCGACGGTCAACCCGCGCCGACCCGGAAAGGCGACGAGCGCCGCCGGCAGCAGCACGATCAGTGTGGGATGGACGAGCGGAAGGAGAACGCCGAGCGCCACGCCGACCCATTCGACGCTCGACCCTGCGGATCGCGCTCTCCTTCCTCCGCTGCCGTCTCCCCGGAGCAGGAGGACCAGGTACGCGAGACCCGTCACCCAGACCCAGGCGTAGATCTCGATCCACCCGAAGAACAGCAGGATCGGTGGCCCCAGCAGCGCGAGCGCGAGGACCCGCGCGTCTCTCCTCTCGACGAGCTCGCCGCGGACGAGAGTCACGAGTCCCAGGTAGATCCCGCCGGCGAGAAGAGACGCGAGTGCGAACGAGGTCTCGGCGGAGAGACCGATTCGACCGCCTCCCTCGACGAGCGCGAGAGTCAGGCGATCGATCACGGGAGCGCTGACGGAGTGCAACTGACCGGCGTTCGCGAACCCGAGCCACAGACGTCCGTCGCCGTCGAGGTGCAGGGCATCGCGGACGAGCCACGCGAGAGCGAGGAGGGCGGGCGCGAGGACGACGCCGGGAAGCGCGCCGGCCACGCCACGTACGATCAGGTAGGCGACGGCGATCGCCACGGTCGGCAACGCGATCGACCAGCGGATGGAGAGTCCGAGGCCGGGGGCGAACCCCCAAAGGTCCGCGCGACCGAGCGCCGACGCGAAGGTCACCGCGGCGAGCAGCGTCACCAGCGACGCCAGTGCGCCCAGGAGTCGTGCCCGACTCGGATTCGTTCGAGAGGGTCTCTTCGTCACGATCGCGAGTCTAGCATCCGGGGCGGAACGCGCCTTCCCCCGTTCTTTTCCTCCGACGTCTCCGTTCTTCACGTTCGGAATCGCTCCCACGTGCCGCCACGAAACGTTCATCGGCGACTCACCGAAATCCACCTCCCGGCCGCTAGCTTGCCACGCATTGCGGAGCGGGAGTCGCCCTTCGTCCGCAATCATTCCGCACCTGAGCGTTCACCCGATGGAGATGACGTCGATGCAGAATCTTCGTACTCGTTCTGTGATGTTGCTTGCCGGTCTGTTGACGCCGGTCCTGGCCGGAGCGACGGACTTCGACACGACGTCGCCCGCGATGATGCGTGGCGACACGCCTGCGACCGGCAACGGCTGGTCGAGCGACCCGCTGTTCACCGCGGGCGAGACCATCGACGGCTACCAGCCCGTCGGGGTGCTCGATGGTCTCGGCGCGCTCCCGATGAGCTGGCGCGTACTGCGGATCTTCGCGAATCACGAACTCGGCGAGAGCGCGGGCAAGACCTACGAGCTCGCGAACGGACTCGTCCTCACCGGGGCCCGCGTCAGCTACTTCGACGTCGATCGCATCACGCGCCGCATCTGCGGCGCGGGCCCCGCCTACGACACGATCTACGATCGCGCGGGAAACGTCGTCACGACCGCGGCCCAGCTTCATGAAGGTCAGGCCGGCGGCGACCCGCTGACCGCCGGTCTGAACCGGCTCTGTGCCGCCAACTTCTTCCGCGCGGGCCAGTTCGGTCTCGTGGACGACATCTTCTTCACCGGCGAGGAGACCTCCAACGGCCAGGAGTTCGCGCTGGACGCGCGCCACGGCGAGCTCTGGTGCGCCCCCGCGCTCGGTCGCGCCGCGTGGGAGAGCGTCACGATGATCGACGCCCCCTCCCCCGACCAGGTCGCCCTTCTCGTGGGCGACGACACGAGCGGCTCCTACCTGTGGCTGTACGTCGGCCAGAAGAACGCGATCGGAAACGGGAGCTTCCTGGACCGCAACGGCCTCGCGGTCGGCGATCTCTTCGCCTGGGTCTCGGACGCCGGGGATGCGGATCCGCAGTCCTTCCACGGGACCGGCACCTCGCGGCAGGGTCACTTCGCGGCCGTGACGAACTACGAACCGGCGATGGCCGGGATGCCGGGCTGGGACGCGCTCGGCTACGCCGATCAGTCGAACCTTCTGGCGCAGGCGGCGGCGGCCGGTGCGTTCCGATTCTCGCGCCCCGAAGACGTCGCCACGAATCCGGCGGACGGGACGCAGGTCGCTCTCGCTTCCACGGGGCGCGGCAGCACCTTCCCCGCGGACAACTGGGGGACGCTCTACGTGGTGGACGTCGACTGGGTCGTGCCTGCGCGGGGCGGCGCCGCGACGGCGTCGATCTCCGTGCTCTACGACGGAGACGACGCGGGCGCCGGCCAGTTCTCCGATCCCGACTGGGGTCTCCGGAGCCCGGACAACCTCACCTGGGCCGAGTCGGGGCTGATCTACGCGCAGGAGGATCGATCCACCACGCCGAGCTCCCTGTTCGGCGGAGTGTCCGGGGTGGAGGCGTCCCTCTGGCAGGTGAACCCGATCGACGGTCAGCTCCGCCGGATCGGCGAGATCGACCGCTCCGCGGTCCCGGCCGGCCAGTCGGACGGCGCGATCGGTGACATCGGCAACTGGGAGACCTCGGGTGTCCTCGACGTGACACGCTACTTCAAGCACCTCCCGGGTCAGACGGTGCTCGTCGCCGACGTGCAGGCCCACAGCGTCGGCGGGGGCGCGATCGATACCGACGATCTGGTCGAGGGGGCGCAGCTGTTCCTGATCAGCTCCTCCGGTCAGCCGTTCCCGGAGACCGAGCTGGCCGACGGCGCGGCTCGTCGCGACGTCTCCGGGGACCTTGCCCTCTCGGTGCGGAGTGCGAGCGCCGGGTCGACCGAGATCCACTTCGCGCTTCCGTACGACGGCAACGTTTCGGCGCGCATCTTCGACGTCGCCGGACGTGAAGTCGCGAACCTGCTCGACGGCATGCTCCCCGCCGGCCCGAATACGGTCTCCTGGAATCGGCGGAACGACGCGGGGCGGACCGTCCCGTCCGGCGTGTACTTCGCCCGGATCTCCACGGGCCACGCGAGCGAGCAGGCGAAGGTGGTCGTGGTTCGGTAGTTCGCTCGCGACCGGGCCCCGGGACCCGACGAAACGTCCCGCGGGCCGGAAACGAGCCGGGGCCGCGACACCTGCGGTGTCGCGGCCC
>JAGQIB010000271.1 GCA_020431545.1 Gemmatimonadota bacterium | reverse complement strand
CGTGATCTACAACGGCATCGACCTCGCGGACTGGAGTCCGGCGCCACGCGATCCCGATCTCGCCCGCGAACTCGGGATTCCGAGCGACGCGCCGGTCGCCGGCATCCTCGCGATGCTGCGCCCCGAGAAGGACCACGCGACGTTTCTCCGCGCGGCCGCGCGCGTTCTCGAGCGGGTGCCGGACGCGCGGTTCCTGGTGGTGGGCGAAGGCGTGGAGCGAGAGAAGCTGGAGCGACTCGCGGGAGAGCTCTCGCTCGGAGACCGCGTGGTGTTCACGGGACGACGCACGGACGTGCCGCGTCTTCTCTCGCTGTTCGACGTATCCGTGCTGTGCAGCACCACGGTCGAGACGTTTCCGATGTCTTTCCTCGAAGCGATGGCGATGGGCAAGCCGCTCGTGACGACGCGCGTCGGCGGCGTGCCGGAGATGATCGAGGAAGGCGAGAACGGTTTCGTGGTCGAGCCGCGCGACGTCGATGGCCTCGCGGACGCGCTCACCCGGGTGCTCGCGGATCGCGATCACGCACGCCGCATGGGGGAGCGCAGCCTCGCGCTCGTGAAGGAGCGCTTCTCGATGGAGCGCATGGTCCGGGACACGGAGAGCCTGCTCGCGTCCTGGCGGGACGCGTAGCGCCGACCGCCGACCGCCTCGTCGCGCGGTCCGGCGGGAGCGCGGGCGGGTCGCCCCCGCCTCGTTCCCGCTCGTCCCCGGCCCCCACCGGGACGTCCGAATGCGGCCATCTCCGCCCCGCGCCGCGTGCTATACGAGGATCATGTCGACCCCCACGGACCGCTTCTACGACGCCCTCAAGAGCCGCGACCGTCGTTTCGACGGCCGCTTCTTCGCGGGCGTGACCAGCACCGGAATCTACTGCCGGCCGATCTGCCCGGCCCGCACGCCGAAGCGGGACAACGTCCGCTTCTTTTCGAACGCGGCCGCGGCCGAGGCGGCGGGCTTCCGTCCCTGCCGACGTTGCCGGCCGGAGACCGCCCCGGGCACGCCGGCCTGGCACGGCACCTCGGCCACCGTCGCGCGCGCGCTCCGTCTCATCTCGGAGGGCGAACTCGACGGCGGCAGCGTGGACGATCTCGCGGATCGTCTCGGCGTCGGCGGCCGGCACCTGCGACGACTGTTCGATCGACACGTCGGTGCGTCGCCGCTCGCGGTCGCGCAGACACGTCGCATCCACTTCGCGCGCAAGCTGCTCGACGACACGGAACTGCCGATGCGCGACATCGCGTTCGCGGCGGGCTTCCAGAGCGTGAAGCGCTTCAACACGGTGATGCGCGAGACGTTCGGTCGCTCGCCGACCGAGATCCGCAAGGTCGCGCGCACGGAAGGTCAGGACTCCCCGGAAGGTCGCATCGAGCTGCGCCTGCCGTATCGCGAGCCGTTCGACTGGCCTGCCCTGCTCGACTACTTCGCGGCGCGCGCGACGCCCGGCGTGGAGGAAGTCGTCGACGGCGAGTACCGTCGCAGCTTCGCGTACGACGACTGCCGCGGGGTGATCCGCGTGCGACGTTGCGAGGATCGACCGTGCCTCGTGCTGTCCGCTCCCGCGTCGGCCCGGCGTCGACTCATGGATCTCGCGGAGCGGACGCGACGCCTGTTCGACCTCGGCGCGGATCCGGTTCCGATCGCGGACCGCCTCGGGGCGGATCCGGTGCTCGGCGACGTCGTCCGGCGGCACGCGGGCCTGCGCGTGCCCGGCGCCTGGGATCCGTTCGAGCTGTGCGTGCGCGCGATCCTCGGGCAGCAGGTCTCGGTCAAGGGAGCCACGACGTTGACCGGCCGCGTCGCCGCCCGGCACGGAGCGCCGCTCCCGCCGGCCGAGCAGGACGGCGGGGTGACTCTCCTGTTCCCGACCCCGGAAACGCTCGCGACCGCCCCGCTCTCGGATCTCGGCATCCCGCAGCAGCGCATCGACGCGATCCGCGAGCTCGGTCGCCGGGTGTCGGCGCGCGAGCTCCCGCTGTCGTGGGGCGAGTGCCACGACCGCACCCATCTCGCGCTGATGGACGTGCCGGGAATCGGCGAGTGGACCGCGCAGTACGTCGCGATGCGCGCGCTCGGGCAGCCGGACACGTTCCTGGCCGGTGACCTCGGCGTGCGCCGCGCGCTCGAGAACGGAGACGGGATGCCGTCCGCGGCGGAGGCGCTCGCCCTCTCGGAACGCTGGCGGCCGTGGCGCGCCTACGCCGTCCTGTACCTCTGGAAGAAGGAGACTCCGGCATGACGACGATCCGGTGGTGCGCGCAGGACACTCCGGTGGGACGCGTGGCGCTCGCCTGGAAAGACGACGTGATCGTGGCCGCCCAGATGGACCACGCGATGTCCCGCTCGACCTGGGAAACGAAGTGGGCGCCGGGCGACGTCACGTCGCACCTGTTCGCCTACCTGACCGCGCGGTTCGGGCCCGACCTGAAGCGCGAGGAGGCGGGCGAGCGCTCGGCCCCCGCCCGCGCGCTCACCCGCTATTTCCGGGGCGACCCGACCGCGCTGGACGAGCTGCCCGCGGATCCCGGCGGCACCGGTTTCCAGGCCGCGGTGTGGAACGCCCTGCGACACATTCCCGCGGGCGAGACCCGCACCTACGGCCAGCTCGCGGCGGAGGTCGGGCATCCCGGTTCCGCACGCGCGGCCGGGGGCGCCGTGGGATCGAATCCGATCCCGCTCGTGATCCCGTGCCACCGGATCGTGGGCGCCGACGGGCGCCTCACCGGCTTCGGCGGCGGCGTCGCCCGCAAGCACTGGCTGCTGCGCCACGAGGGCGTGGCGCTCCGCGACGACACCGCCCAGCTGGCACTCGCCCTCGCGGACTGACGCGCGATCAGGTTCCCTGCGGTCCCCACACCTTCGCGACGTAGGCGGCCGGGTCCTTCGCGAAGTCCTCGGTGCACGAGTCGCAGCAGAGTCGCACGAGGCGACCGTTCCACAGCACGTTCTTCGGCGTGCCCATGGAATCGAGCTTCATGCCCTCCATCACCGGGCACTCGTCCGTGGGGTAGACCGCGAGCTGCGCCTGCACCGCGGCGGAGTCGATCTGCGCGAACGCCGCGGCCGGATCGGCGACGAACTTCGGCACGCAGTGATCGCAGCAGAACCGCACGAGTCGCGACCCGAAGACGTGTTCGGTGGCGTCGCCCATGCTGCCGAGCTCCTCGCCGCTGATCGGGCACACCGTGAGCGCGTAGAGCGGACCCTGCGCCTCCCGGATCGCCGCCTCGCGCTTCGCGAGGACGGGCTGCGGGTCGGACCGGAACTTCTCGGCGCACCCGTCGCTGCAGAGTCGCACGAGCTCGCCGCCGCTCGTGACGTTCACCGGCGCGTCGCCGAGCCCCATGCCGCAGATCGGACAATCCGTCCACGGGTACCACGCGAGCTGCGCGTCGGCCGGAATCGAGACCTGCGCGGCAGCCTCCTTCGCCATGGCTTCCTTCGCCGGGGCGTCGTCCGAACCGGCCCGCGACGACACCCAGTAGCCGACCGCGGCCCCCGCGAGGGCCACGATCACCAGCATCAGCTTCTTCATCGAACTCTCCTTTCGTGCAGAACGCTCCAGAGCACCGGAACCACCAGGACCGTGAGCATCGCGACGGTCATTCCGCCCACCGACGGAATCGCCATCGGGATCATGACATCCGCCCCCTTCCCCGCGGAAGTGAGGACGGGCAGCAGGGCGAGGATCGTCGTGGCCGTGGTCATCAGGGCCGGGCGGATCCGGCGGGACGCCGCCTCCACCGTCGCGGCCCGCACGCCCTCGACCGTCGTGGGGCGACGCTCGCGGAAGACCTGCCCGAGGTACGTCGCGATCAACACCCCGTCGTCCGTGGCGATCCCGAACA
>JAGQIB010000270.1 GCA_020431545.1 Gemmatimonadota bacterium | reverse complement strand
CGGGCTTCAGCCTGATGCTCGAGGGGATCTCGTACATGATCGGCGCCGAGGTGCCGGCCGTGGTCATCAACGTCATGCGGGGCGGACCCGGACTCGGCAACATCGCGCCCGAGCAGTCCGACATCAAGCTGGTGTGTCGCGGCCTCGGCCACGGCAACACCCACGCCGTGGTCCTCGCCCCGACGACGCCGCAGGAGATGCTCGACTGCACCATGGAGGCGTTCCGGATCGCATTCGAGTACCGCAACCCGGTGATCGTTGCGGCCGACGGCTACCTCGGTCAGATGACCGGAGTCGTGAAGCTCCCGGACCACATGCTCCGCCCGCAGCTTCCCGACTGGGCCGTGTTCGGGGACGCCGAGCATCGCGGCAACCTGATCAACTCGATCTACCTCGCGGAGGACGAGCTCGAGGCGCACAACCGGATGCTCGAGGAAAAGTACGCTCGCATCACGGCACGAGAGGCCCGATCGCGGTCCTGGCAAGCGGACGACGCGGAGATCCTGCTCGTCGCGTGCAACACGCCGGCCCGGATGGCCAAGGGCGCGGTCGCCCGCCTGCGCGACGAAGGCGTGAAGGCGGGGATGTTCTACCCGCTCACCCTGTGGCCGTTCCCGATCGACGATCTGCTCACGCATCTCCCGCACGTTCGGGAACTCGTGGTGGTGGAGGCCGGCGCCGGCCAGCTCGAGGACGAGGTGCGCCTGGCTCTGTCGAAGGCCGGAGCTCCCCCGATCCCGATTCGCGGCGTTCGCCGGATGGGCGGAGTGGTGCCGCAGGAAGACGAGATCTTCGACGCGGTCCGGGCAACCTCGGAGGTGACGTCATGAGTACCGCGACCGGCAACGCCACGCCGTCTCATCCGACCGCGTTCTTCCCGCACTTCGACCGACACGCTCACGGGAAAGGACTGAAGGGCGCTTCGACCCACTACTGCCCGGGGTGTGGCCACGGTTTGCTCCACAAGTATCTCGCCGAGTCGATCGCGGAGCTCGGGCTCCAGGATCGTACGGTGGCGATCTCCCCCGTCGGCTGCGCGGTGTTCCTCTACTACTACTTCGACGTGGGCAACAGCCAGGCCGCCCACGGCCGCGCGCCGGCCGTGGCGCTCGGACACAAGATGGCGAATCCCGAGGCGATCGTCGTGAGCTACCAGGGCGACGGCGACCTCGCGTCCATCGGGCTCGCGGAGATCCTGCACGCCGCCCAGCTCGGCGCTCCGATCAGCGTGGTCTTCGTGAACAACGCGATCTACGGGATGACCGGCGGTCAGATGGCGCCGACCACGCTGCCCGGCCAGACGTCAACCACGACACCGACGGGGCGCGGGCCGTTCCACGGCGCGCCGCTCCGTGTAGCCGAGATGATCGCGGGTCTGGACGGCCCGGTGTACGTCGAGCGCACGGCGCTGTTCGATCAGAAGTCTCGGGTGCGGACGAAGAAGGCGATCAAGAAGATCCTTCAGCTGCAGGCGGAAGGGCGCGGGTTCGGATTCGTCGAGGTGCTGTCCGAGTGTCCGACGCATCTGAAGCTCACGCCGGTCGAGGCGGAACACTGGGTTCGCGAGCACATGGTGCCCGCCTTCCCTCTCGGGGTGCTCAAGGACGAGACCCGCGACGCGATGACGCTGCCCGGCCCCGCGCGATTCGACGCCCACGAGCTGACGAGCCTGATCGACGCCGCGCCCGCCGGAAAGGAATCCGCGCCGCGCGCGTTCCCCGAGCATCTCCACCCGACCGACGTCGCACTGAAGTTCGCCGGCGCGGGCGGCGACGGCGCGCAGACCGCCGCGCTGCTCGTGGCGAAGACCGCGATCGACGAGGGCTACGACGCGACGCACATCCCGAGCTACGGCCCGGAGTCGCGCGGGGGCACGTCGTACGCCGACGTCCACGTGGCGAAGGAGGAAGTGCTCTCCCCCGCCTCGCCGCGGCCGCACGTGCTGGTCGCCTTCAACGCGCCGAGTCTCGCGAAGTTCGGACCGCGGGTCGCTCCCGGCGGTATCGTGCTCTACGATATGAGCGTGATCCGCGACGTCCCGGAGTTGCCGGACGTCCGCGCGATCCCGGTGCCGATGACCGACATCGCGCTCTCGCTCGGGCGAATGCTCGTGAAGAACATGGTCGCGGTCGGAGCACTCCGGGAGGCGACGAACCTCGTCTCCGACGAAGCGCTCGTCGCCCGGATCGAGCGAGCGCTCGCGGACAAGTGCGCGATGATCCCGATGAACCTCGAGGCCTACCGCTGGGGCGCGAAGGCGGTGCGGGAGGAGATCACGGCGTTCGAGCAGACGGCCTAGCGAAGACGTCGCCGATCGCCGACCTCGACAGGAACGGCCTCCGGAGTCACCTCCGGAGGCCGCCGGTCGTTTCGGCCGGTGTCGCGTCGCGCCGCGGCTCGGTGATTCGATCGATCAGGTCCCGACCGGCGCCGACTCGATCTCGCGGACGATGGAGTCGCCCACGTCCGTCGTCGTGGCGGTGCCGCCCATGTCGCGCGTGCGCACCTGGGCCTTGGCGAGGTGCCGGAACACGGCTTCCTTCAGCCGGTCCGCGGCGTCGTGCTCTTTCAGGTGGCGGAGCATCATCACTCCGGACAGTACGGACGCGATCGGATTCGCGAGGTTCTTGCCCGCGATGTCCGGCGCCGAGCCGTGCACGGGCTCGTACAGACCGACCTTCTCCCCGTGGTTCGCGCCCGGAGCGAACCCGAGCCCGCCCACGAGCCCCGCGCAGAGATCGGAGAGGATGTCACCGTAGAGATTCTCGGACAGCAGCACGTCGAAACGCGTGGGATCCATCACGAGCTGCATGCACATGTTGTCCACGATGAGCTCTTCGTACTCGATCTCGGGATACTCCTTCGCGATCGCCCGGGAGCAATCGAGGAACAGACCGTCCGAGAGCTTCATGATGTTCGCCTTGTGGACGGCGGTCACCTTGCGACGCTGGCGATTGCGGGCGAACTCGAACGCGAACCGCGAGATGCGGGTGGATGCCTCCGCCGTGATCACCTTGAGCGACTCCACGACTCCCGGCACGATCACGTGCTCGATGCCGCGGTAGAGTCCCTCGGTGTTCTCGCGAACCACGAAGAGGTCCACGTTCTCGTAGCGCGCGTCCACGCCGGGAATGTTCCGGATCGGTCGGAAGTTCGCGAACAGGGACAGCGCGCGCCGCAGTCCCACGTTGACGCTGACGTGGCCGCCGCCGACCGGCGTCGTCGTGGGCCCCTTGAGGGCGCAACCGTTGCGCCGGATCGAGTCGAGCACTTCGGGCGGCAGCGTCGTGCCGTGCACCGGCATTGCGCTCTCGCCGATGAGTCCTTCTTCCCAGGTGATGTCGACGTCCAGGGCGTCGATCGCGCGGACGGTGACGGCCACGACTTCCGGGCCGATCCCGTCGCCGGGCAAAAGCGTGACGACGTGCTTGCTCACGAAGGGTCTTCTCCAGAGATGTGGTGAATCCGGGGCCGGCGAACGGTCCGGGCAAACGGTCCGGACCGGGGCCTCAGACGGTTCCGGCCCGGACGAATACGAGGGACGCGGCTTCCAGGACCTCACGATAGAGGCCATACCGGGCCGCGATCAATCTCTTGCTGACGTTCTGGTAGGCGATTCCGAGCTCCGACCCGATCTGCTGCAGGGTCCGACCCCGATCCCGATGCGAGATCGCCTCCCACTGGGCGTCCGTCCAGCCCTTGAGGAGCGTGTCGAGCGTGCGCGTGAGGGCACCGAGCACGACGTTCGAATCCGGATCCGGCGTGAGGGCCCGGGTCAGGAAGCGCCCCTTCCGACCGAGGCCCCGGAACGCCTCTCCGGCCAGTCGCGCCGCCACGAGCTCGTCACCGATGCCGAAACCGACGGCGAGATGCACGCGAGCCTCCGTCCCGGACGCCCGCAGGCGAGTCCGCAGATCATGGACGAACGCGAACGCGTCGGCCGGCGCGCGCATCGTGAGCGAACCCGAAAGACCGCCACCGGTCCCGGGGACCCAATCATTCCCGTGCGCTTCGAGTAGGGCCCGCGCGTCCCCCAGCACCTCCGCCGGGGGCTCCGTTCCTCTGCGTCCGCGAGCTTCCAGGAGAATGACGGCGCCGGGTGCTTCCATCGCTGCCATGCACCCTTCCTCCGCAGGAGTCGATCTAGTTAACGTCCTCGCTCCGGGCGTGTCAACGTTCGCGTGGCGAATCGACGGTGTGACGAACGCGTCGTCAATCGGACATCGAGGTGGTAAAAGAGTCGGACCATGAATCCGATCCGCCGAACGAGTACGCCGTTTCTCTTGGAGATCTCCGCCCGCCCGTGGCTCGCGCGCACCGGTGCATCGCTCGGTCGGCGCGCCACGTTCGACGACGTTCCGGATTCGGACCTCGATCGCATCCAGGCGCTCGGTGTTCACGCACTCTGGGTGATGGGGACGGCCAGCACCGGCGCCCTCGCCCGGCGACTGGCGCTCGGTTACCCCGAACTGCTCGCGACCTACGAGCGACTCATCCCCGATTGGGTGCCTGCCGACGTCGCGGGGTCTCCGTTCTCGATCGCCGGGTACGAGCCACCCGCGTCCGCCGGCGGCTGGGCGGCGCTCGCCAACCTGCGGCGACGCTTGAACGAACGCGGCATCGGGCTGGTGCTGGACTTCGTTCCGAACCACCTCGGGATCGACCACCCGTGGCTGACCTCCCACCCGGAGCGTTTCGTCCGCGGAGACGCGCGCCGGCTGGCGGCCCAACCCGGGAACTGGTTCGTGCACACCACGCCGGAAGGCGAGGACCGCGTGTTCGCGCACGGCCGCGACCCCCACTTCGCCGGCTGGAGCGACACGGTGCAGATCGACTACCGGCGCCGCGACACGCGCCGCGCCCTCGCCGATCTGGTGCTGGATCTCGCCGCGCGTTGCGACGGTCTCCGCTGTGACGTCGCGATGCTCGTGCTGCCCGACGTGTTCGCGCGCACGTGGGGGCCCGGACCGGACGACGAAGCCGGCGACTTCTGGCGCGAGGCGATCGCCGCGATCCGCGACCGACACCCGGAGTTCGCGCTTCTCGCCGAGGCGTACTGGGGAACGGGACCCCGTCTTCACGAAGCCGGATTCGACTGGATCTACGACAAGGACTGGTACGACGCGCTCGCGAGCGGCGACGTCGCGGCGGTGCGCGGACGTCTCGCTTCCGGCGAGCTCGCGTTCGGCGCGCACTTCCTCGAGAATCACGACGAGACCCGCGCCCGGACGCTTCTCGGCGAGCGTCAGCGCGCGGCGACCGCGCTCACGTTCTCGCTGCCGGGAATGCGTTTCCTCCACGAAGGACAGATGGAGGGCGCCCGCGAACACGTGCCCGTTCAGATCGGTCGTGCCCCGCTCGAGCCGACCGATCAGGACTCGGTTCGCTGGCACGAACTCCTGTGGCGCGCAATCGCCGTCCCGGACGAGGCGACGTGGTCGGCCCCCGCGGTTCGCGCGGCGACCGAGGGCGACGTCCCGCCGATCGTGGCGAGCGCGTGGACGTCGTCGACGGAGTGTCTGGCCGTCGTCGCGAATCTCTCGGCCGACGAGTCCGCGGGGCGCATCGCGCTTCCCGGCCGGGCGCGGGGTGAGACCATCGCCTGGAGCGAGCTTCTGACGAACCGGAACTGGAACGCGCCCGCGGCGGACCTGGCGGACACCGCGGTGCGATTGCCGGGCTGGGGCGTGGAGGTGCTCCGCGGCAAGCTCTAGGCGCGTGCGCGAAAAGCGAGGCGGGCGGCGCCCTTAAACGTCGTCTCGGGCGAGAGCACGGGCCGGATCGGGACCTG
>JAGQIB010000269.1 GCA_020431545.1 Gemmatimonadota bacterium | reverse complement strand
AGGTCGAGCACCAGCACGTCGCTGAAGTCGGGCTCGAAACGGGTCACGAAGGCGCGCCCGTCGATCACGACCGCATCCTGCGGGTTCGAGCCGTTCTCGGTCGAGAACTGGGCCGTCGTCGCGAACCCGAGCTCCGGGTCGATGACCTGCACGTTGTCCGCGAGGAAGCGGTTCACGACGTAGACGATGCCGTCGAAGACGCGCAGCGCCGGATCGGTGCTGACCTCCGCGACCTGATTCGTCACCTCGAATGTGTCGAGGTCGAGCACCGACAGCAGGCCGATGGACATGAAGTCCGTCGAAGCGATGACCGCGGAGCGCGTGGTCGGCTCCGGCGGCGTGGCCGGACCGTCGTTCGGGCTGGCGCACCTCGCGGTCGGGCGGGGGGACGAGGCGACCGCCCGGAGCATGCTCGCCGCCCTGACTGCGGCCCGCACCACCCGCGTGGTCTCCGCGTGGGGGATCGGCGCCCTTCACGCGAGCCTTGGCGACGCCGACGAGGCGTTCCGCTGGCTGGACACCGCGGTGGAGGAGCACGCCACCGGCCTCATCTTCCTGCGGGTCCACCCGCGGCTCGACCCGATCCGCCCCGACCCGCGCTACCCGGCGCTGGTGAGCCGCCTGGGGCTGGACCGCTAGCCCCCGCTTGACCGCCGGCCCCCGGCACCGCAGACTTTCCGGTCCCTCGCCCGGGTCCTGCCGCCTGTCGGCTCCCGGCGCGACTCCCGCTCCGCCCGCGTCCCCCGAGGTCCCGATGCGCTCGTCCGATGGGCTGCCCACCGTAGCGATCGTCGGTCGCCCGAACGTCGGCAAGTCCACGCTCTTCAACCGCATCGTGGGCCAGCGCGTGGCCGTGGTGCACGACGAGGCCGGCGTCACCCGTGATCGCAACTACTCGCGCGCGGACTGGTCCGGCCGACGTTTCTGGCTGGTGGATACCGGCGGCGTCACGCTCGGCGACGGCACCCGCATGGAGCTCCAGATCCGCGAGCAGGTGGAGGCCGCGATCGAGGAATGCGACGTGGTGCTGCTTCTCCTCGACGCGCGCGTCGGTCTGACGGCCGATGACGAGGAAGTCGTCCGCCGCCTCGTGCGCACCCGCAAGCCGATCGTGGTCGCGGCGAACAAGGCGGACGAGGAAGCGTCGGCGCTGGAGGCGGCCGGCATCGTGCCGCCCGGCCTCGACGCCGCGATCCCGATCGCCGCCACCGGCGGCCGCGGCATCGGCGACCTGCTCGACGCCCTGATCGACGTGCTCCCCGAGCGCGAGGCGATGCCGGAGCCCGAGGAGGGCGTGGTCTACGTGGCGATCGTGGGCCGCCCGAACGTCGGCAAGAGCTCTCTCACGAACGCGATCCTCGGCGAGAACAAGATGATCGTCTCCGAGGTCGCGGGCACCACGCGCGACTCGGTGGACACGCCGCTCGAGATCGACGGCCGTCGCTACGTGCTCGTGGACACGGCCGGCATCCGCAAACGCGGCCGCGTGCACGAGCTCGTGGAGTACTGGTCGTCGCTGCGTTCCGTGCGCGCGATCGAACGCTGCGACGTGGCCGTCGTGGTGCTCGACGCCACGGAGCCCGTCGCCGATCAGGACGTGAAGATCGCGGCCGAGGCCGCCGGCCGTTTCCGCAGCGTGATCCTCGTGGCGAACAAGTGGGACGCGGTGGAGAAGGACCCGGACGTCGCGCGGCGCTACGAGGAGCGTCTCGCGTTCCACTTCAAGTTCCTGCCGGACGCGCCGCTCGTGTACGCTTCGGCCCTGACGAAACGTCGCGTGGATCGCATCCTGCCGGAGGCCGGACGTCTCGCCGCCATCGCGAACCGCCGCATCCCGACGTCGCAGGTGAACGAGGTGCTGCGCCGGATCGTTGCGGAGACACCGCCGCCCTCCGGCCGCAGCGCGCGCCTGACCCGTGTGTTCTACGCGACGCAGGTCGCGATCCGGCCGCCGACGTTCGCGGTGTTCACGAACCACCCGGAGAACGTCGAGGGTCACTACGTGCGATTCCTGCGGAACCGCTTCAAGGACGAGTTCGGATTCGCGGGCGCGCACCTGAAGGTCGTGGTGCGCAAGCGAGAGCGGGAGCCGGCGGAATGAACGACGGAACGGTCCGCGTGATCCTCGCGATCGTCGCCGCGTACCTGCTGGGCGGCGTGCCGTTCTCGGCGCTCGCCGCGCGCCTCAAGGGCGTGGACCTGC
>JAGQIB010000268.1 GCA_020431545.1 Gemmatimonadota bacterium | reverse complement strand
CGAGGCCGGGACCGAGGTCGTGCTCCATCTGCCGCAGGGCGACCGCACGCTGCACGTGAAGGTGTGGCGCGCCGAGGTCGGGCGCGTGGACCTGCTGCTGCTGGACACGAACATCGCGCAGAACGAGGCGGATCAGCGCACGATCACGTACGAGCTGTACGGCGGCAACCGGGAGATGCGGTTGCTGCAGGAGTACGTTCTCGGCGTGGGCGGGTTGCGCGCACTGTTCGCGCTCGGGATCGAGCCGGACGTGTGCCACATGAACGAAGGGCACTCCGCGTTCCTCGCGCTGGAGCGCATCCGCATCCTCATGGAGCGGGATCACCTCTCGTTCGAGGAGGCGCGCCTCGCGTCCGCGGCGTCCTGCGTGTTCACGACCCACACGCCCGTGCCGGCGGCCGTCGATCTGTTCGACGCGGAGCCGATGGAGTTCCTGTTCCACACCTGGCGCGCCACGTTCCGTCTCTCGCCCGACGAGTTCATGAACCTCGGTCGCGAGAAGCCGGGCGAGGGTCCGTTCAACATGGCCGTGTTCGCGCTCCGCAACGCGGACACGGTGAACGGAGTGGCGAGGCTCCACGGGCACGTGAGCCGTCGCATCTGGAGCCACCTGTGGCCCGGCGTGCCGGAGGACGAGGTGCCGATCACGTCCGTGACGAACGGCGTCCACACGCAGACCTGGATCTCACGCGAGATGCGCGACCTGTTCGACCGCTACCTCGGTCCGCGCTGGGCCCGCGACCCGCACGACGCGAAGCTCTGGGACGGGATCGAGAAGGTTCCCGCCGAGGTGATGTGGCGCACGCACGAGACCCAGCGCCAGCGTCTCGTATCCTACGTGCGGGCGCGCCTGCGCAAGCAGCTCGATCGCACGAACGCGACCGCGGTGGAGATCGCGGCCGCGAGCGAAGTGCTCGATGCCGGCGCGCTCACGATCGGTTTCGCCCGGCGGTTCGCGCCGTACAAGCGCGGCAACCTGATCCTGCGCGACGCGTCGCGACTCCGCTCGCTGCTCACGGACCCGCGCCGGCCGGTGCAGATCATCGTGGCCGGCAAGTCGCACCCGCAGGACGACGCCGGCAAGAAGCTGATCCAGGAGATCGTCCAGTTCTCGCGCGACGAGCGCGTGCGTCGCCGGATCGTCTTCGTGGAGGACTACGACATGGACGTCGCCGCGCATCTCGTGCACGGCGTCGACGTCTGGCTGAACAACCCGCGCCGCCCGCTCGAGGCGAGCGGCACCAGCGGCATGAAGGCCAGCGCGAACGGCGCGATCAACATGAGCGTGCTGGACGGCTGGTGGGACGAGGCCGCGCACGAGAACATGGGCTGGTCCATCGGGAACGGCGAGGTCTACCAGGACGAGAAGCTCCAGGACGATGTGGAGTCCGGCGCGATCTACGACCTGCTCGAGCACGAGGTCATCCCGCTGTTCTACGATCGCGGGAAGGACGGGATCCCGCGCGGCTGGGTGCGCATGATGAAGGAGGCCATCCGCGCGATCGTGCCCGTGTTCAACACGAACCGGATGGTCGCGGAGTACGCGGAGCGCTGCTACTTCCCGGCCGCGGATCGCGGCGCCGCGTTCGCCGGCGACGGCTGGGCGCGCGCCCGCGCCCTCACCACCTGGAAGGCGGAGGTCCGGCGCGGCTGGGGCGACGTCGCGATCCTGGACATCGACGCGGAGGAGGTCTCGGAACGCGCGGTCGGGGAGGCCCTGCCCGTGCGGACACGAGTCCGTCTCGGCCGCCTCGCCCCGGAGTCCGTCCAGGTGCAGCTCTTCCACGGCGCGGTGGATCCGAACGGCGAGATCATCGACGCCGAGGCGCTGCCGCTCGCCTACGAGGCGCCCGACGGCGACGGGAAGCACTGGTACCGGGGCGCGGTGCCTTGCCAGCGCACGGGGTTCCGTGGCTACGCGGTGCGCGTGCTGCCGTCGCATCCGGACCTGGCCACGCCGTTTCTGCCGGGGCTGATCCGCTGGAGCGACGAGTCCGTGGGGAACGGTCGCCGGGAGCCGGTGCCGGCGTAGGCACGAGTCCGGGTGCCGAATGAAACGAGAGGGCCGGCGCGCGAAGCGCCGGCCCTCGTTCGTTGGCGGAGACTCGACGCGGACTAGTGCAGCAGGACCACCTTCTCGCGGAACGAGTGCCCTTCCGATTCCAGCGCATAGAAGTAGACGCCGGAAGCCACCGCCCGGCCGCCCGAGTCGCGGCCATCCCAGAGGACGTTGCGATAGCCGGGTTCCACGGGGCCGTCCACGAGCGTGCGCACGCGCCGGCCCGTGACGTCGAACACGTCGAGCTTCACGCGCGCGGCGTGCGGCAGATCGAACCGGATGAGTGTCCGGTCCGAACTCGGGTTCGGGGAGGCCCGATGCAGCGCGAACGCGATCGGAACTCCGATCTGCACCGGAGAGTCCACGAGCGTTCCGTCCAGGACCGTCATGTGAATCGGAATCTGGAGAACGGGCGCCAGGTTCGGGATGTTGTGCGAGAGCGTGAGGACCGTCGTCCACTCGCCGAGCGTCGTGCCGGCGGCGAAGTTGAGACGCGCGGTGTGCGTGGATCCGGGCGCGATCGTGCCCGCCGCCGCCGTCTGCAGCGTGACGTCGAGCGGGAATCCGAACTCCAGTGCCTGATCCCAGATGGCCGGATTGACCTGGCCGATGAACTGGGTCGCCGGCGGCGGGAATCCGCTGATCGCGGCCGATCCGAGGATCGAGCCGAAGGACGTCCCCTCCGGAGCGTTCTGGGCGTTGTCCCGGGTCGCGGTCACGGCACCCTGCCAGCCGCAGCCGATGAAGTAGAAGTACCCCGGCAACAGCGCCGCGTTGATCGGGCCGGAGGAGTACCAGCCGGAACCGGCCGCCGCCGCCACCGTGGTCGAGTACTTCTTCGTGTAGGTCCCGGTCGACGTCTCGCTCTCGTACACGAAGAACTCGAGCGTGGTGGGCGATACGACCGTGAGGTTGTGCTCGAACTGGTTGATCACGAGTCCGGTCGTCACCTGGTGCACGTTGCCGCGCCGCGCGTTCGACGAGGTGTTCGTGACGTCCTCCGCGAGGAACTCGTCGCGTTCGACGCCGCCCCCTCCCGGGGTGTCGAGTGAGAACACGAGATCATCCGTTCCCGTGTTGCCGAACACCAGGCTGTCCGTCACCGCGTCGTTGATCGCGATGCTGACGTCGAGCATGGGCGGCGAGACATCCAGGATCGGAATGCCCGCCACGTCGAACGCCACCGCGATCGTGTCGGCGGAGTTCGAGGGGTCGTTGCTCGTGACCACGACGTTCGTCGTGTACAGGTTCGGGAGCAGCCCCGTGGCGTCGAGCGAGAGATTCAGCGTGGTCTGGCCGTTCGCGGGAATCGTGCCGGCGCTCGGCGTCACCGCGAGCCACGGGACGTCCGGCGCCTCGGTCAGCGACCACGTGAGCGACGCGTTCAGCGTTCCCGGATTGCCCACGATCGCGGTCTGCAGGTCCGTCTCGTTCTGGTACACGCTCGACGCGATGGACGTCGGTCCCACGAAGAGGGTCGGGGTGCCCGTCGATCGGAACATCGCGAGGTAGCGGGCGACGAGATCGGTCGGCGTCGCGGCGCCGGCCACCAGACCCCGGAACTCGAACGTCACGCCGATCGCGCGGCCGAGGCCGTACGACGGGGCGAAGACGCCGGAGCGGTCCGTGTTCGCGGAGTTCTGGAAGATCGGGGTGGAGGAGACGGGCGAGAGCTCGTCCATGTTGTTGTTCGGCCCCGAGTAGGCGAACGCGAGGCCGAGCGCGTCGTTGAGGCCCGTCACGCCGAACAGGTCCGCGGTGCCGGACGGACCGTCGTTGAGCCCGAAGATCGCCCGGACGTTGTAGCCGCCGGACTCGTCGTTGAAGCAGTCACCGCCCTCCAGGTACAGCATCCCGCCGTCCTGAACGAAGCTGTCGAGCGCCGCGCCCTCCGTCGGCGTGATCACGTGGCGATCCGGCGAGACGCCCGCCGTGGCGAACACCATGTCGTGAACGTTCAGATCCGCGCCGAACTCGAACAGATCGGTCGACAGCACGACCGACTCGCCGAGCGAGACGAGCGCCGCGAAGAGCGAGTCGGCGCTCGGCGACGCGAGCCCCGCGGGCTTCCAGACGAGGATATCGGGCACGTCGCCCACGAAACACGCACCGGTCGCGACCCGGGCGCTCTCGTGGACCGGAGTCTCGGAGTCGATCGCGGCGAGCTCGTAGTCGTAGACGAAGCCCGGTGTGGGCGTGTCCACGTACTGCTCCGCGTTGCCGGTGTCGGCCGGCGCGCGTCCGAGCTCCACGAGGAGCGAACCGTTCCGGTAGATCCGGACGCCGGCGAAGTCGTCGAGCGGCGTACCGTCCGCCTGCAGCGTGGGATTCGTCCAGTCGATCGTCGCCGTGGTGAGGTCGCCGGCGCACGAGACCGCGGAGACCGGGCCCGGATCCGGCGAGCCGCCGCAGATCACGGACGTCGGCACGACGGTGCTGAGGGAGTCCGTCACGTCGTCGCGGGTCCGGAGCTCGTAGTCGTAGAGCTGGCCGTCGGTGAGTCCGAGATCCGTGTACGTGCCGTTCCCCTGGTCGACGTTCGTGACGAGCAAGCCGTCGCGCAGGATGTCGATGGAGAAGTCGACGAGCGGCGTGCCGTCCGGGAACGTCGTGGGATCCGTCCAGTTCAGCAGGACCGAGTTCGGGGTCTGGTAGTCCGAGTAGGACGCGACGTCCGTGGGCGGATTCGGCCGGGTCGGGTCCGCGATCAGCGTCGGCGAGACGTAGCAGAGGAAGTTCCCCGTGCGCGTGTCCATCCACGACGGATACGCCTGTCCGGAGTTGATCGCGAGACCGAGGTAGTCGCCCATGTAGCCGGTGGCGAGGCCGGGAATCGACGTGGGCGTGAACGCGACGTCGGCGACGGGGAAGTCCTCCCAGGTCAGGCCGCCGTCGAACGAGGTGGCCATGTAGGCGCGGGCCTGCACGTTCGACGGATCGTCGCGGCGATCGTAGAAGATCACGCCGAGCTGGCCCGTCGCCGG
>JAGQIB010000267.1 GCA_020431545.1 Gemmatimonadota bacterium | reverse complement strand
CCCAGCCCCAGAACCGGCCCCAGGACTGATCCGCCCAGATGCCGCCGAGAATCGTGCCGACGAAGCTGAACAGAGTGGCGAAGCAGACGATGCCGTAGATCATCCCGACCTGGCGGCGACGCTCGTCGCGGTTCAGCGCGGTCGTCAGCACACCGCGAAGGATGTAGATGACACCCAGCGCGCCGGCCAGGAACGTCGACGCGTACCCGAGCGTGATCACGACGACGTGGGTGGCGAGCCAGAAGTTCGTGTCCAGCACCGCCTGCATCATGGTCATGGTGTCGCCGTCGAGCGAGAGATTGTGGGCCACGAGCAGGGTCGCGAAGCCGGTCCCGGCCGCCACGATCGCGCCGACGCCGTTCCGATGAAGCCGCTCGAGGACTCCGCCGAGCGCCACGGCTCCCCAGCCCACGAAGACCGCCGAGGAGTAGAGGTTCGTCACGGGCGGACGGCCCTGGATCCAGACCCGCGATCCGAGTCCTACCGTATGCAGGATCAACGCGACGACGAGCAGCCCGAGCGCCGTGGCGGTGATCGCCCGTCCGGGGCGAAGCCACGAGAACGCGGCCAGGATGCCCACGAGCACATAGAGCGCCATCGCCTTCATGAACGGCGCGAAGTGGTTGTACCGCGCCTCGAACGCGACCTTCTTCTCGATCGTGGGGACCTTCGACTCCACGAGCGTCCGCTGCGCGCTGACGGCGGCGTTGAAGGCGGCGGGGTCTCCCTCTTGCCAGGCCACGAGCGCCGACGTGATGTTGCGGGACTCGGGCTGCAGATCCCCGTGCCCCATCATGTGGCTCGACTGGGCGGCCAGCGTCCCCCACTCCGACCCGCCGTCCGACGGGGGCACGAGGAACAGGGACGCCACGTCCTCCGCGGAGAAGTACAGGCTGACCTGCTGCGAGAGCGTGATCATCTTCCGCTGGTAGAGCGAACGATCCCGATCCGGGGTGTCGTGCGCGAGCCGGAACTGTCGGTTGAGCTCGTCGCCGTTCGCCACGATCTCGTCCATCGAGAAGTACTTCCGGTCCGCGTCCGCCCCGAGCAATCCCTTGATCTCCGGATGGTCGATCCGGATGACGTCGTACCCGCGCGCCTTCTCCGGCACCGACATCACGTCGATCAGCCAGCGGATCGCCGGGACCTTCTGCATGTCGTCGGTCTTTTCCTTGCGATCGGCCGTCGCGTCCGTCGCGCTCATGTACAGGCTCTGCTTGTTCGAGAGGACCATCAGCGTGGTCCGCGCGAGCGTGTCGAGCGGCTTCGGCCGTCCCTGGCTCACGACCGGGATCTTGCCGAACGAGTCGAGATCGTAGGCCGGATCCACCGGAGCGGTGCGTGCACCGGAAAGGACCCAGGCGACCGCGAGGACGATCGCGATGGCCGGACCGAAGGTCGAGGAATTGCGTTTCATCGGACCCTCCTCGCCGCATGAGGCGCCCCGGCGCCGGCCACGGCCGGACGACCGGGTTCGCGGGCGGGATGCGGGTGGGCGGCGTGGGCCGCCGTCTTCCGCTGCCGCCGCAGGAACCGCAGCAGGTTCTGACCGAAGTGGATCGACATTCCCAGCGCGCCGATCGTGCACGCCACGTAAGGCAGCAACCACGCCGGATTTCTCACGACCTGGAGCACCGTACCCATGTCGCCCTTCTTGAAGCTCGCCTGGTAGAAGGTCTCGCCCCGGTGCCGCAGCGGATTGTTCATCCAGATCAAGACCTCGTGATCGAGGTTCTTCTCGGGATCGATGAGTCGCACGAGGCTCGAGAAGTTCTTGGGCGTCTCGGTGCCGAGGTACTTGTCGTGCTTGAAGTCCACGAGCTGCATCGAGTACGGCTTGTAGTGGCGCACGAAACGCAGCCACAGCTCGTACCGATGTCCGCCCACGTCGACGATCTGCGTTCCCCGCGACGGCATGAACGTGAACCAGAGCGCCGTGAGGTACGTGCCGAGATCGGTCACTCCGTCTTTCAGCGTGATCTGGGCGACCGGCATGTCGGCCTCGTCGCGGCCCACTCCACGGGCGACGGCCTTCGGCAACGCCGCCACGCCGGCGCTGACCGCCGCGCCGCGATTTCCGTGCAACGCGCTCGGCCCGGCGTTCTCGTCGCTCACGAGATCCGCGTTCGGCAGGAAGCGATCGACCTGGATCGTGAACGGGAGATCCGGGTGCGAGATCGTCTTCTTGTGCTCGAGCGCGCGCTGCGGGATCGCGATCACGCGGTTCTGGCTCGGGTCCGTCACGTCGACGATGGCGAGCTCCACGGAGCGGACATCCTCCGCGTAGTTCACGGTCTGCCCCTCGTCGATCGTCATGCGGCTCTCGACAGCGAACAGGCCGGTCGCGAACTCGCCGACGAGCAGCATGATCAACGAGAAGTGGATCAGGAAGATGCCGATGCGATCCTTGGTCCAGCGGAAGCGGATCGTGTGGGCCGCCAGCAGGTTGACGAGCATGAGGCCACCGATCGTCCAGCCGCCCGGGAACGGGATCGCGCCGTGGACGTTCCAGTCGCGCGGCAGGAAGATCCCGAGCGGAATCACCGTCCACCAGGTCCGGAAGTACTGCTCGAGCACGGTCCAGATGCCGCGATCGAGCTGAGCCCACGTGCCCGCGAACACCAGGAACATCGACATCGCGAGCAGAGCGACCGTCAGCTTGAGCGACGCGATCGGGGCGAGCACGCGGCGAAGTGTGTCTTTCATGAGCGGTTTCCCCGTGCGGGGAGCAGTGATCCCGGCGGTCGCGTCCGCGGGGTCGCTACTCCGTGAAGCCTGCGGAGTCCACGAACCGATCGAAGGACTCTCCCTGCGCTTTCAGCTCCTCGGCGGAGCCGGAGATCTTCAGGAACCAGGTGAGTGCACCGCGCGGCACGATGACCACCGCCATCGCCTTGCCGTCGGATCCCACCAGGTCCAGCCGCTGGGCCGCGCCGCCCGCGACCTTCCGATCCGTCAGCGGCTGCTGCGAAAGATCCTGTACCGGCGACAGTCCGACCTGGCCGCGCCAGCGATTCACGTTCATCAGAAGTCCGCCCACACTCCCGGGGAACTTCGTCACGGTGACTTCCGCCGATCCCGCCTGCAGCGTGAGATCCCGGAATTGCACGTCCGAGGGCACTTCCTTCCAGCCGGCGGGCGCGGTGTACGTGAAGTGCTCTCCGGCCCCTCCCGCCGAGCCGGCCATGCCGCCGCCCATCGACCCCATGCCGCCGTCGGCGGGCGCGCCCATCCCGTCGCCGACCCCACTGATGTCCGGATGACCCATGGGCATCCCGGTCGCGCCGTGGAACCGGATCGACTTCACGAGGTCCTCGAAGCCCTTCGCGTGCTTCTGCACCCGGTCCTTCGGGCCGGGCAGCATCAGGAACCACACCCGGTCACCGCCCTCCACGATCGCGGCGAGGATTCGATCCGCCACTTGCCCTTCTTCGGCATTCCCGAGCAGGTCGATGATCAGCCCCTCGGAATCCCCCACGGGAATCTTGTGCGAGACCTTCGCGAGGCCGGCCTCGTCCATCGGGGGGAGCCCGATCTGACCAGCCCAGCGGTTCGCGTTGGACAGCGGGTCGTTCGCCATCATCCCCAGGGGGGTGACTCGGACCGCCAAGGACGTATCCGGAGGCTCCGGAAGGAACGTTGCATAGCGCATGCCGGAACCCGGGAGCTCCTCCCACCCGCTCGGGGCCGTCCAGTGCGGAAGGGACGGCGGCGTTGCGTTTCCGGTCATCATCCCCCCGCCCATGGGAGCGGAGGCCGCCGGGGCCGAGTCCTTGGGAGCCTCGTACGACTTGATGTCGTCCTGATTGCACCCGCCGAGCCAGAGAACGGCAAGAAGGGCGAATCCGGGGGCGGCGAGGGGAAGCGCGGTTCTCATCAGGATAGCTCCTCGGTCTTTTCGTCTCGCCCGGGCCGGGCGAGGAAGGAAAGCAGCCGACGTTCCACGTCGGGCCACTCGTCGTCGAGAATGCTGTAGTAGGCGGTGTGCCGCATCCGTTCGGTGGGCGTGACCATGTGATTCCGCAAGATACCCTCGAAGGAAGCGCCCAGTCGAGCGATGGCGGTCCGGGAGCGGTCGTTCAGGGAGTCCGTCTTGAACTCGACCCGCCGGCAGCCCCAGGTCTGAAACGCGTGTCTCAGCATCAACAGCTTGGCTTCGGTATTGATCCCCGTTCGCCAGCAGGAGGGACTGAGCCAGGTCCAGCCGATCTCCGCGCGTCGATTCTCGCGGTCGATCGCGGCGAACCGAGTACTGCCGACAATTTTTCCTGTCGTGCGGGACACGGTGACGAACGGGATCGCGGTGCCCGCCGCCTGCCACTGAAGGGCCGTGTTCACGTAGCGCTCCACATCCGAGCGGTCGGCCAGAGGGTGGCCCCAGGTCCAGATGCGGGGGTCGAGCCCGACGCCCGCGAGATCGTCCACGTGCTCCGCCCGGAGCGGGGCGAGACGCACGAGTTCTCCCTCGAGGACGACGGGCTCGACGTTCCGGATCATCGCGTCGACGCCGGCTCCTCGCTCCGGACGTCCCGCTTCACGTAGCGGTCGAGCCACTCCTCCTGCTCCCACAGCATGTGCAGGATCGACTCCCGCGCGCGGTAGCCGTGGCTCTCCTTCGGCAGCATCACGAGCCGGGCGACCGCGCCCTGGCCCTTGAGCGCGTCGAAGTACCGCTCGCTCTGCATCGGAAACGTCCCGGAGTTGTTGTCCGAGTCGCCGTGGATCAGGAGCAGCGGTTCGTTCACCTTCTCCGCGTGCATGAACGGCGACATCGAGAAGTAGATCTCCGGCGCCTCCCACAGCGAGCGCTCCTCGGACTGGAACCCGAAGGGCGTCAGCGTGCGGTTGTACGCTCCGCTCCGCGCGATGCCCGCCGCGAACAGGTCCGAGTGCGCGAGCAGGTTCGCCGTCATGAACGCGCCGTAGCTGTGACCGCCGATCGCGATCGCATCGCGCTGCGCCACACCGCGTTCCACCACGTAGTCCACCGCCGCCTGCGCCGACGAAACCAGCTGCTCGCGGAACGTGTCGTTCGGCTCCTCGTCCCCCTCGCCGATGATCGGCATCGAGGGATCGTCCAGCACGCAGTAGCCCTGCGTGAGGAACAGCAGCGGCGACCACCAGCCCACGCGATCGAACCGATACGGGGAGTCGCGCACCTGTCCCGCGTCGTCCGCGCTCTTGTACTCCGTGGGATACGCCCACATCACGCAGGGGAGCGCGCCGTCCTTCTCGCGATCGTAGCCGGGCGGCAGGTACAACGTGCCCGTCAGCGGCACGCCGTCCGCGCGCGTGTACTTCACGAGCTCCTTCGTGAGTCCGGCGAGCTGGGGCGAAGGATGGGGGAAGTGCGTGAGCTGACGCAGATCCCCGGAGCGCAGGTCGCGCACGAAGTAGTTCGGGACCTCGTCCACCGACTCCCGCCGCGTGATGACCTGACCGTTTCCGATCGGGACCACCGGGCGCTCGTAGTACGGCGCCTCGGAGCGGAAGTGACGTTTCGTTTCCTTCGTGACGAGATCGAGCGTGTCGTAGAACGGCCGGTCGCCCTCGTCCGAGGCGCCCGTCCCCGTGAGCGAGATCACGTTGCCGTCGAGGCGCAACACTTGGCGCCCCCAGGCATTTCGATCCATGACCGGATTCCCGGGATCCGAGTAGCGGTCCTGCCACGATCGATCCCACAGGAGCACGGGCGGGTTCTGCGGACGATCGGGCGACGCGATGAAGGTCTGCGTGCGCCGCGTGGCCCACCACCAGGTGGAGACGAGCGCCACGTCGCCCGTGCCCCACTGCGTGCCGCCGTACCGAAGATCCAGATCCAGCCACGGCCGGGGTTCTCCCGTGAAGGGCGCATCCTGCACGAAGAGGCGATCCCGCTTCTCCGCCTCGGCGGCCGCGTCGCCCCCGTCGAGAGCCTCGACCCAGACCAGCGTGGCCGGTGCGTCGTTCCGCCAGGCGTGATCCCGGGGCCCGGTGGGAACGCTTCCGAACGCGATCGGCACGTTCTCGTGGAGCGGCAGATCCGCCACCAGCGCCACGCGCGCGCCCTTCGTGTCCAGGACCTCGACCGTACGGGGGAACCGTTCGGCCGGTACCAGATAGGAATAGGGCCGGTGGATGGACTGGACCAATACGTAATTCCCGTCCGGAGACGGCTCGAACGAGTCGATCACGAGCGGCTCGGAGAGGCGGCTCAGCTTGCCCGAGAGGTCCACCCGGGCGAGCTGGGACGTGAAGTAGTAGTCGAACTGCATCTCCGTGAAGGCGTTCGTCAGGAGGTCCTGGTAGGTCCGGTTCGGCGCCTTCTCGCCCAGGTTCTCCTGGATGACGGGGCCGGTCGGCACGCGGTTCTCCACGGGCGCCGCCCCGAGGTTCTCCGGCTTCACCGTGCAGTAGACGCTCTTGCCGTCGGCCGACCATTCGGGGGACGCCCCCGCGCACAGGTTCAGCACGGGGCCGGTGAGCCGGGAGGCCTTCGCCTTCTTCACGTCGAGGACCCAGAGTTCATGGCCTTCCTCGGCCGCCACCGTGAACGCCACGCGGGAGCCGTCCGGCGCCCAGGTCGGATTGTCGAGGCGCACGTTCTCGGGCAGGCCCTTCACGTCGCGCTTCTTGCCGCTCGCGACGTCCAGCAGCTCGAGCCCGGAATCCGGCCGCGAGCGGCTCGGCCCGAAGAGGCGCGGGTTGATGCGGTAGCCCGCGAGACGGAGCTCCTCGTCGGACAGCTCGGCGATCGAGGGCAGACTCGGCTGTTCCACGAGCAACATGGTCTCGCGATCCGGCGACAGGGAAGCCCAGGGCGTGGGCGGCGCGTCGACGATGTCCACGAGCGTCTGATCGGGGACCCGGTAGATCGGGTCGGTGTCGCCGGCCCAGGCCACGGCGCCGAGGAGCAGCACCGGCGCGAGACACGCGACGATCCTCGCGATTCGGTTCATTCGGTCGTCTCCTCTTGGGAGGGTTGACGGAGGATGCGCACGTCGCCGTCGCGCCGCGTGAGACGGAGCGCGTCGAAGTGCTCGAGCAGGGGAACGGCGTACTTGCGGGAGATGCCGAGCTCGTCGCGGAACGCGCCGACGGTGATGTTTCCGTCGCGCGCGAAGATGATCCGCAACGCGTTCACCGCGCGCTCGAACGACTCGCGGTGGAACAGGATCTCCTCGGTGATCTTCGCGAGCTCGCCCGAGTCCACGAGCGCACTCACGACCTCGCTCGTCACGCCGTTCGCGCCGGCGGACAGAACCTCGGACAGACCGGGCGGCGTCATGCCTCCCCGGCGGAACGCGGACGCGATGCGATCGCGCTCGACGGCCGCGGGCCCCTCGAACACGATCTCGCCGCCGCCCGCGCGCACTTTCTCGCCGGCGAGCCGGACCTCGCCCTCCGCCGCGAGCTGGGCCACGAGCTCGCCGATCACGGCGATCGTGGCGCCCTGACCGAGCAGACCTCGCAGCTCCTCGCGCGTGGGCCCCCAGCGCAGCGGCCAGCGATCCCGGTAGCGCCCGCACTCCTCGAGGATCGTGCGGCGCGCGATTCGCCAGACGTCGGCGGAGAAGATACGACCGTTGCCGGCCACGCGCAGCGTCCCGCGCTCGGTCTCCGCGGCGACGGCCGCGTCCACGTCGGCGCGGGCCAGCGACGTCGCCTCCACGAGGTCCTTCGTCTTCACGCCGGCCAGTCCCGATTCGACCACGGTCTCCAGCAGGAGTCCGAGCGACCCGCCGCCTTCACGGCGCTCGATCGACTCGAGCTCGTCGTCGCGGAAGCGGCGGTGCTTCGTGGGACGCGGGTCCACGATCGTGCCGCCCGCCATCGTGTGCAGCGGCGAGTACGAGCGGAGCACGAAGCGGTCGCCGAGTGCCGGAACGATCGGCGTCTCGAATCGGAGCTGGGCGAGACAGTCCTCGCCCGGCCCGAGCTCGTCGCGATCCAGGAGGATGATGCGGGCGAGATCCTCGGACGAGCCGAGGTGGAAGCGCACGCGTTCGCGGTTGCGGATCGGTCGCACCCAGCGCGGCGAGCAGCGGACGCGCACGTCGATCATCGACGTGGCGAACAGCGACTCCGGCGTCACGAGCTGTTGTCCGCGCGGGATCTCGTCCTTGGTGACACCGTGGAGCGCGAGTGCCGTCCGCTCCCCCGCGCGCGCGACCTCGACCTCCTTGCCGTGCACCTGAAGACGTCGCACGCGGATCGACTTGCCGGCGGGAAGGACGTCGAGGCGATCGCCGACCTTCACCCGCCCGCTGAATCCGGTGCCGGTGACCACGGTGCCGAATCCCTCCATCACGAACGCACGATCCACGGGGAGACGGTACGGCCCCTCGTCGGAGCGCGCCGGGACGCGGGCGGCGAGCTCCACGAGTTTCTCGCGCAGCTCGGGAATCCCTTCGCCGGTCGTGCCGCTCACCGGAAGGATCGGAGCGTTCGCGAGGACGGTGCCGGCCAGCGCCTCCTCCACGTCGAGGGCGGCGATCTCGCGCGTCTCCTCATCCACGAGATCCGCCTTCGTGAGCGCGACCACGCCGTGCTCCACGCCGAGGAAGTCGATGATGTCCAGGTGCTCGCGCGTCTGCGGCATGGCTCCCTCGTCCGCCGCGACCACGAGCACCA
>JAGQIB010000266.1 GCA_020431545.1 Gemmatimonadota bacterium | reverse complement strand
GTGTCCTTCTGCTGGCGGAGCCAGATGCCCACGTCGCGTCCGTGCGAGGGCAGGCGGGTGAGATCGACGACCGCGACGTCCGGGGGATCCCGCCGGATCTTCCGGAGCCCGGCGCCGTCCGCGGCGCGGGCGTGCACGTGGACGTCGTGACCGGCCTTGCGAAGCCGCGCGGCGCGTTCGCCCGCCTCGTCCTCGTTCCAGTGGACGAGGAGGATGCGGCTCACGACGTCTCGCCGGGGAACGGCGCGTCGGCGAGCTGACCGACGTGATCGAGCATGCGCAGCGCGTCGGCGAGCGCGCCCTCCTGTCCGGCGCCGGTCGCCCACGCGGCGACCGCGGCCGCGTAGCCGATGGCCCGCACGAGAACGAGTCGATGCCGCTCGGCGTCGATCGGCCCGTAGGCGGACCAGAACCGATCGCGCAACCGCTCGGGGAAGCTCCACGCGACAGCGAGATCGACCGCCGGGTCGCCCACGTGGACGTCGCCCCAGTCGACCACGCCCATCGGTTCGCCGTCGTCGTCCACGAGCACGTGACGCAGGCCGAAGTCGCCGTGGCAGAGACAGGTCACGCGCGCCTCCGGCGGGTCGTCCGCGATGCGATCGAGCACGCGCCGGCACGGAGCGAGATCGAGCCGGCCGTCCTTCGCGAGAGAAGCGAGACGCTCGCGGGCCTGCGGCATGCGGAAGTCCGCGTCCACCCGCCGGAGCTCGTCCTCCGGAGCGCCGAGCTCGCGGCCGGCTGCGGTGTCGATCGCGTGCAACGTCGCGAGGAATCGCGCGGTCGGCAGGACGAGCGGCTCGAGCTCGTCGACCGCGGAGGAGAACTCGGTGAACGGGCGGCCGTTCAGGTACTCGTAGCCGAGGAACGGCCACGGATAGTCCTCGACCTCGCCGTGCAGCGTCGGCGCCGGGATCGCGAGCGGGAGCCCGCGAAGGCCCGGCAACACGCGTCGCTCCACCGCGAGGCAGTCGGCGCCCATCTGCCGGCGGGGGAACCGGACGACCCAAGCGTCGTTCACGACGAACGCGTAGTTGTCGAGGCCCTCGCCCAGCGGAACGATCGACGCGCGGCCGAGTTTCGGGAATGCGCGGGCGATCAGGTTTCGCGCCCCTTCGATCCCGAGACAGATCTCGGAATCCGGCCGGACTCTCTGCGCATCGCTCACGACGTCACTCCGCGACGAAGCCGATCTTCTTGTGAGTGCCGTCGCAGAACGGCTTGTTCGACGACGCCCCGCAGCGGCAGAAAGCGCCACCCTCGCGGGTCTCGGACGCCTCCTCGTGCGGCCGGAACTCGTACGCGCCGGAGACGAGCAGCGGCCCGTTCGGCACGACGTGAATCGTGAGGTCGGAGTCGTCGGCCGCAGCGACGTGCGGGTCCGGCGCCTGCGGGTTCGCGCAGCCCGGCGCCTCGAAGCCGACCTTCTCGTGCATCCCGTCGCAGTACGGTTTGTGCCGGGACGCGCCGCACCGACACAGGGCCATGCGCGTGTCCCGCCCGATCGCCGCCCCGTCGTTGTTCTCCACGACGACCTGTCCGCGCAGGTACAGCGGGCCGTTCTCCGCCGGCACGATCGTGTTCGGGCTCGGCGCCTCGTTCGGGCCACCGTCCCGGCGCTGGAAGTGCAGCGCGCCGGTCGGACAGCGCGAGATCACCTCGGCGATCGCCCCGGCCGGCGCGGCCGACGGATCGATCCACGGCTTCCGGTTCGGGTCGAACACCGAGCGGAGTCCGCGCACGCACTCCGCCGCGTGAATGCATCGCCTCGGGTCGTAGGTGACCTCGATGTCTTCCGATTCGTGCCGGTTCACGAGCGCAGCTTTTCGACGACGGCCTCGAGCTTCGCGCGCGCTTCCGTCGCCACGGCGCGCATCTCGGAGCTTCCGCCGAGCTCGCCGACGCCCATCATCGCGTCCGGATTGACGATGCGCACGAGCGAGTGGCCACTGTCCAGCGCCTCGACGGTGACGTTGCAGGGCAGCATGAGCCCCACGCGCGCGTCGGCCGTCAGTGCGCGGTGGGCCAGCGGCGGGTTGCAGGCTCCGAGAATCGTGTACGGGCGGAAGTTCTCGCCGAGCTTGTCGCGGAGCGTCTGGCGCACGTCGATGCGGGTGAGCACGCCGAAGCCCTCGCCCTTGAGGACTTCCTCCACGCGCGTGATCGCCGCCTCGTGGGCTTCCTTCAGCTCGACCTCGAATCCGAGACTCATGGTTCCTCCCAGAAATCCGTCGGCAATTCCGGCGCAGAGGATACCGCGGGCGGGTACCGGCAACCAGCGGGAGCCGGAAACTCACCGCGCCGAGGACGAAATCAGGGGTCGAGGGCCTCCCGGGCCCGGGTCCAGGCGGCGAGGTCCCCCTCCGACCACAGCACCATCCGTACGAACTCCGGCCGGTCGTGATCCCGGAGCCAGTCACGGATCGTCGTGAGCGCCACGCGCGCGGCGTCGGGGATCGGGTAGCCGTAGATTCCCGTGGAGATCGCGGGGAACGCCACGGACGCGAGGCCCTCCCGCTCCGCGATCTCGAGACTCGCGCGATACGCGGACGCGAGCAACGCCGGCTCGTCGTTCGTGCCGCCCGCCCAGACGGGGCCCACGGCGTGAATCACGTGTCGGGCGCGGAGACGGAAGCCCGGCGTGAGACGCGCCTCCCCGGTGGGGCACCCGCCGTGGGCGTAGCAGGCGGGCTCCAGCTCCGGCCCCGCGAACGCGAAGATCACGCCGCACACTCCGCCCCCGGGAGCAAGCGCGCCGTTCGCGGCGTTCACGATCGCGTCCACATCCTGCTGCACGATGTCGCCGCGGACGAGCTCGAGCCGCGTGCGTGTACCGTGTCGCCGCGCCTTCGCCGCGGCGTCGGCGCGCGCCTCGGCGAGCGCCCCGATCGGATCGATGCCCGCCACGTCCGACGCGAAAGCGGGGCCGCGCGAGGGATCGAGCACGGCACGATAGGAGGTGCCCGCGGGATCCCGTTCGAGGAAACCGGCGTCGACCAGGGAGCGGCGGAGGCTCACGCCGTCGACCTGCACGCGCTCGCCGGCCGACTCGATCCAGGCGTCGAGCGAGCCTTGCAGCTCCCGCTCCGACCACCGCGCACGAGCGACCAGCGCCTGCGTCGCGGCGCGCAGGAAGATCGCGGCATCGCGGGACTTCCGCGGAAGGCCGGGGCCCACGCCGCTGCGGCACAGGGCCGCGAAACGGGAGCGGAACTCGTCGGCCGTGACGGGAGACTGCTCGGAACGAGTGGTCATGCGGCGTCCTCCTCGCAGCGATCGCGCCTCAGCGTAGCGCATCCGTCAATCGAGGCGGAAGATCGTCTCGCCGATGTCCTCCCCCCGCGCGTTCGCGAATCCGCGATCGGTACCGACCCGGCGAAAGCCGCATTTCTCGAGCACGCGCTCCGACCCCGCGTTTCCTTCGGCGACCCGCGCTCCGAACGGTCGCCCGCGATCGACGTGCAGGAACGCGCTCACGGCGGCGGTCGCGATCCCGCGCCCCCAGAACTCCCGGGCGATCCAGTACGTGAGCTCGCGGTGCCCGTCTTCCT
>JAGQIB010000265.1 GCA_020431545.1 Gemmatimonadota bacterium | reverse complement strand
GCTTGAGCACGAACGTGTTCCCGCAAGCCACCGCGAACGGGTAGAACCACAGCGGCACCATGGCGGGGAAGTTGAAGGGGGCGATCCCCGCGAACACGCCGATCGGCTGGCGGATCGACTCGCAATCGATGCCCGTGGCGACGTCCTCGATCGCCTGCCCGAGCAGCAGACAAGGGGCGCCGGCCGCGACCTCGAGACACTCGATGCCGCGGCGGACGCTTCCGCGGGATTCGCTCAGGGTCTTGCCGTTTTCCCGGGTGACGATCGCCGCGAGCTCCTCGAAGTCGCGTTCCAGGGCGTACTTCAGGTCGAACAGGTGCCGGGCCCGCTGCACGGGCGGCACGCTGCGCCAGGCCGGAAAAGCCGTCGCGGCGGCCCGAACCGCCCGATCGACTTCGCGGGTGCCGCCCAGTGGGGTCTCGGCGAGGACCTCGCCCGTGGCGGGGTTGCGAACGGGGTGGACCGGCTCGGCCGGGCTCTCGACCCAGGCGCCGTCGACGTAGTCGGAAAGCCGCGGGGGGCCGCCGGAGGCGGTCATGGCACTCTCCAGGGTCGGGGAGAGGCCACTCTAGCGAAGGCGAGCGGGGACGGGCAAGACGAGTTCCGCGGGGCGGAGCCTGCCCGAGCACGGCCCAGGACCTCGAATCTCGTGCGACCGGCCGGAGGCTCGAGGCCCCCGGCCGGCGGGCCTCGAAACTAGCAGTTGATGCTGCAGACCGTACACGCGCTCGCGAGGTCCGAGGCGCAGGTGTTCGAGCAGTTCGTCGTCTGGCCGCCGACCACGTTCTCCTGGTCGCCGTTCGTCAGCTCGCGCACCGTCGTCTTCTCGAGAGAGAGCTTCTTCATTTCCATGTCTCC
Source organism: Gemmatimonadota bacterium (assembly GCA_020431545.1). Lineage (GTDB taxonomy): Bacteria > ARS69 > ARS69 > ARS69 > ARS69 > JAGQIB01. Next base: position 6,477 of record JAGQIB010000265.1, on the reverse strand, counting down.
GGATGATTCGTCCCGGCCACCGCGACGAGCTTCGCCGCACGTTGCGGCGCCGTCCGGTGGTCGACCTCACTCTAGGTGCCGAAGTTCGCGTATGCAATGATTGACAGTAATGGAACAAGTGTTCGTATGCAAACTGAGCGACCGTTCTCGTCCGGGGCGATCCCGGCCCGTCTTCCCCGGCCGGTGCGCGCGACGGGGCCGGATCGTTCGTGGTTAGAGTTCGAGCGTGCGATGGCGGGGACGGGGCGCGGCGATGCGTGCGATCCCGAACGGAAGGGCGAGTCCGTCGTCGCCCATTCTTTTACCTCTTGGCGTCTCCCGGTCGGGTCTGGTACTCACGAGGGATGGACCCGCTGCCGGAAGGCGCCCCGAGCCTCGACGAAGAGATTGCCCGTTTCGCAGCCCTCCAGGCCAAGCTCCGGGGGGTCTGGGAGGGAATCAACTCGTCGCCCGCGTGGACCCACACCTCCGTGGTCGTGCCCTCCCTGAGCTTCGACCAGGAGGAGCTCACCAAGATCCAGGGGGTCGCGTTCTACGAGGAGCGACTGCTGTTCACCCTGATGCGCCTGCGGCATCCGGGGGCCCACGTCATCTACGTGACGGCGCAGCCGATCCACCCGGACATCATCGACTACTACCTCCACCTGCTGGTCGGCGTCCCGGCGAGCCACGCGCGTCGACGTCTCGCGCTGTTCTGCGTGTACGACGCGAGCCACAAGCCGCTCTCGCAGAAGATCCTGGAGCGTCCGCGCCTCGTGCGCCGCATGCGCGAGTGGCTCGGCGACTCGTCCCGCGCGTACCTCACGTGCTTCAACTCGAGCGTGTGGGAACGCCGACTCGCGATCGAGCTCGGCATTCCGCTGAACGGCCTGGATCCGGAGCTGCTCGGCTTCGGCACCAAAACCGGGAGTCGACGTCTGTTCCGGGAGTGCGGAGTACCGCTGCCGGAGGGCATCGAGGCGGTATACACGCGCGAGGAGATCGTCGCCGCGCTCGACGATCTCGCGTGCCGGCGTCCCGGGATCGCGAAGGCGGTGCTCAAGCTCGACGCCAGTTTCTCGGGCGAAGGCAACGCGATGTATCGCTACCCCGAGAATCTCCCGGCCGCCGGACCGGAGCGCGCCAAGGCACTCGACGCCGCGCTCGAGCATCTCGACTGGTCGGCCGAGGCCGAGAGCCCGCAGCGCTACTTCCGCAAGTTCTCCGAGATGGGCGGCATCGTGGAGGAGTTCCTGGAGGCGGCGGAAGTGCGTTCCCCGAGTGCGCAGGCACGCGTGCTGCCCACCGGGGAATGCGAGATCATCTCCACGCACGAACAGCTCCTCGGCGGGAAGACGGGTCAGGCCTACCTCGGTTGTCGCTTCCCGGCCGACGAGGACTATCGCCTCCGCCTGCAGGAGCACGCGCTGAGCGTGGGGCGCGCCCTCGCGGAGCGCGGAGTGGTCAGCCGGTTCGCGGTGGATTTCCTCGCCACGCGCGCGAGCGCCGACGCGGCGTGGGACCTTCACGCGATCGAGATCAACCTGCGCATGGGCGGAACGACGCATCCGTTCATGGCGCTGCGCTTCCTCACCGGCGGAGGCCTCGAGGACGGCACGGGGACCTTCCTGTCGCCGCGCGGTCAGGAGAAGCACTACCTCGCCACGGACGGACTCACGTCACCGGCGTACCGCGGACTCCTGCCCGAGGATCTGATGGAGATCCTCTCTTCGCACGGGCTCCACTTCCGTCCCTCCACGGAGACGGGCGTGCTCTTTCACATGATCGGGGCGCTTTCGCAGTACGGCCGGATCGGTGTCACGAGCTTCGGGAACTCGGCGGAGGAAGCGCGCGAGCTCTACGACTGGGCGGTGGAGGTCCTGGACCGCGAGACGGGAGCGACGCGGGGCGGCCACATGGAGCGCATCTTCGACCAGGTGTTGCCCACGATGGAGTAGTCGGGTTCGCCGGAGGGGAACCGCGAGAGCGGCTGCGAAGGCGAACCGCGATCAGGCCTCGGCCAGGAACTGCTCCCAGCGCTCGGCGGCGAGCTTCTCGATTCCCTTTCGCGCCGCGTACTTGCGCGACGCCGCCTCGGCCTCCGCGCCGTGAACCACGTTGACGAGCGCGGGCTCGTAGATCCAGGCCTTCTCGAGATTCGAGTCCGGATCCGTGGGAAGGAGATAGAACCCGTCGTTCTCGGCGGGCAGCGGTCCCGCCCATCCGGCGAGCTTCTCGCCGTCGAAGAACTCGACCCAGGTCTTCTCGCCGAAGGACTCCTCGCGCACGAACTCCTTGCGCTCCTCGTGCCGCGGGTCGCCGTCCAGCGTCTTCACGAAGAACAGGGCCTTGAGCTCGCGGATCGCGATCGGAGTGGGATCGGTGCGTCCGTCCTCGAGCACGTGGAACACGGCTCGGTCCGGTCGGAAGTCCGCGGTGTGTCCCTTCACGAGGTGTCCGTCCCGGTAGCGGGCGGCGACCAGTCGACCCTTGGCTTGCATCTCGATCCTCCGTTGAGCTCTCCGGAGAATCGGCGCAACTCTGACCGATCTTGAGCGAAAGGCGGCAGTTCGCGGTTTCAGGCGGTCGCCGGGCTCCCCCGGCCGGCGGCCCCGAATCCCTCGAGGCGACGGTCCGCCTCCCGCCAGCCCACCTCGATGGCCTCCTCGAGCCGGTCGTAGTCCTCGAGCTTCAGGTGGGGATCCAGCGGGGGGCGGATCAGCAGGTCCGGCGGGGTGATCGCGAGCCGGGTCTCCGTGATCAGCGCCTGCGGGATCTCGTACGCCTTCACGAACAGCTCCACGAGCAGGGGACGTCGGCCCTGCGCGATCGGCTGGATCAGCCGCTCCCACACGCCCGCGTCCTCGCGCAGGTCGAGCGCGCGATTCCGCGGCGGGGAGACGTCGACGGCGACGATCGGGAGGAGCGTTCGCGATCGCGCGACGTCCACCGGCACGTTGTTCAGAAGACCGCCGTCGATGAGGACCCGTCCGTCGCGATGGACCGGGGCGAGGATCCCCGGCACCGCCGACGTCGCCCGCAGCGCCTCCAGCAGATCGCCCTCCGAGAGCACCACGGCGCACCCGCGGTCCACGTCGACGGCGGTGACCGCGAGCGGAAGCTCCAGGTCCTCGAATCGCTTCGGCAGGTGCTTGCCGAGCTCGGAGACGATTCCGCGACCGCCCATGAGCGCGCCGCCGCGTGCCCTATCGAGCAGCCGGTGCAGCTTCGCCTCGCGGAACGCGCTCGTGATGCGGTCCGGCGAGTGTCCGGCCGCCACGAACGCGCCCACGATCCCGCCCATGGAGCAACCGGCGATCGTGACCGCGTGAACGCCCCGCTCGGCCAGCGCGCGCAGCACACCGAGGTGCGCGAAGCCGCGCGAGCCGCCGCCGCCGAGGACGAGTCCGATCTCCACGCTTCCCTCCCCGGGCGAAGCCGCCCGCTCCGGCGCGTCAGGCCGGAGCAAGCCCCGGATCCGTCGCGTCCCAGTCGTTCTCGCGGCGCCCGGACTCCTCCAGGCTCTGCCGCGTGTAGAGCTCGAAGTACCGGCCGCGACGCGCGAGCAGCGCCTGGTGCGTACCGTCTTCCACGATCCGACCGCCGTCGATCAGCAGAATGCGATCGGCGCGACGAATCGTCGAGAGCCGATGCGCGATGACGAAGCTCGTGCGTCCCGCGAGCACCCGGGCGAGCCCGCGCTGGATCCGCTGCTCGGTCTCGGTGTCGATCGACGACGTGGCTTCGTCCATCACCAGGATCTGCGGATCGGCCAGGACCGCCCGCGCGAACGAGATCAGCTGCTTCTGTCCGGTGGACAGACGGCTGCCGCCTTCTCCGACCTGGGTCGCGTACCCGTCCGGCAGCGCCACGACGAAGTCGTGCGCGTCTACCGTGCGGGCCGCCGCCTCGATCTCCTCGGCCGAGGCGTCCAGACGCCCGTACCGGATGTTCTCGAGAATCGTCCCCGAGAACAGGTGCGGCTGCTGGAGCACCACGCCGAGCTGCGACTGCAGCCAGCCGAGACTCCGCTCGCGAAGATCCACTCCGTCGGCGCGGACGGCGCCCCGGGTGGGTTCGTAGAACCGGCAGAGCAGCGAGATGATCGTCGTCTTGCCGCCTCCCGTGGGGCCGACGAGCGCGATCGTCTGTCCCTTCCGGACCTCCAGATCGAAGTCGGTGAGCACGGTCTCCCCGTCCTGGTAGCGGAACTCGACGTTCTCGAACGTGAGGCTCGAGATGAGATCCGGCAGGCCGTCCGCGGCGAGCTGCGGATCGGACGAGCCGCTCGCGGCGTGAGCCGCGATCCGGGCGCGCACCTCGGGCGAGTCCCGGATCTCCGGCACCGCGTCCACGAGGCCCATCACGCGCTCGGCCGACGCCTGCGCCATCTGCATCTCCGCGAACCAGTGCGCCATCTCCTGGATCGGATCGAAGAACTGGCGCGCGTACGACAGGAACGCGATCAGCGTGCCGACCGTGATCGTGCCGACGGCCACCGCGTGACCGCCCACGGCGAGCGCGGCCGCCGCGGCCACGCTGCCGATCGAGATCACGAGCGGCAGGTACAGCGCCGACAGCAGCGCATTCCGCACCGACGCCGAGAACATCTCGTCCGTGAGGACGCGGAACTCGCCGAGGTTCTCGCGCTCCCGCGCGAACACCTTCGTGGTCCGCACCCCCATGATGGACTCGTTGAACGCGGCCGTGATGCGCGAGTTCGTCTTGCGCACGATGCGCGCCGTCCCGAGGATGCGGGTCTGGAACATCGCGCTCACCACCGCGAGTACCGGCACCACGGCGAGCACCAGCAGCGCGAGCCGCCAGTCCAGCAGCAGCATCGCGACGGACACGCCCGTCATCAGGGTGGTGCCCCAGAACAGATCGAGCACGCCCCAGGCGAGGATGTTCGAGAGGCGCTCGCAGTCCGAAGTCATGCGCGCCATGAGCCAGCCCACGGGGCGCTGATCGAAGAACGAGAACGAGAGACGCTGCAGGTTCTCGAAGCCGGCCTCGCGGATGTCGTGGCTCACGTGCGTGCGGATCCGTCCCGCGTGCACGATGAACCGCATCACGCACAGCGCGAGCATCGTGGCCAGGGCGACGTACGCGAGCACGTAGGGCAGGGGACGGATCGCCGAGCCCAGGCGCACGACGTCGTCCACGACCCGGCGCGTGAGCAACGGCAGGGTCGCGTCCACGGAGGCGGTGCCGATCGCGAACGTGATCAGCCACCGGACGTCCTTCCGGTACGGGCGCGTGAACGCGAAGAGTCGCTTCCAGATCGCGAAGTCGAAACGCGACCGGTACTCTTCCTCGTGGGGCACGGCCGCGGTCATGCTCGACCTCCCGTCGCGTCGCGAACGTCGGACGCGATCTCGTCCTCCAGCTCGCTCTGGATCTCCCACAGGCGCCGGTACGGTCCTTCCGTCGCGGCGAGCTCCGTGTGGCTTCCCTGTTGCACCACCCGGCCGTGGTCCAGGACCACGATCCGGTCCGCGTGTCGCACCGAGGACAGCCGGTGCGACACCACGATCGTCGTTTGCCGCCCGCGTCGCGACTCGAGCGCGCGCAGGATCCGCGATTCCGTCACCGTGTCCACTGCGGACAGCGCATCGTCGAGCACGAGCAGCGGCGGATCCTTGAGGATCGCGCGCGCGATCGCCACCCGCTGGCGCTGGCCGCCGGAGAGCGTCACGCCGCGCTCGCCGAGCAGCGTCTCGTAGCCGCGCTCGAAGTCCATGATCGCGCCGTGCACGTCGGCGGCCGACGTCGCCTCCACGACCTCCTCCAGCGTCGCCTCCATGCGCCCGAGCCGCACGTTCGCGCCGATCGTGCGCGAGTACAGGAAGGGCTCCTGCAGCACCACGCCGATCTGCGAGCGGAGCGGGCCGCGCGGCCACTCGAGCAGGTCGATTCCATCCACGTGGATCATCCCCGCCGGCACGTCGTAGAGGCGCAGCAGCAGGTGGATGAGCGTGGACTTCCCGCAGCCCGGCGGCCCCACGAACGCGACGGTCTCGCCGGGCTCGACCCGGAAGGTCACACCGCGCAGCGCCGCCTCCGCGTCCGCGTGGGCGAACGTCACGTTCCGGAACTCGATGGCGCCGCGCAGGGCCGGCAGGTCCCGCAGATCGCGCACGGAGTCCTTTGCGTCCTCCTCGGGAACGTCGAGGATCTCGCCGATGCGCTTCAGCGCCACCAGCGCCTTGCCGGTATCCGTGAGCACGCGCCCGAGGTGCCGCACCGGCCACAGGACCATGCCGGTGTAGGCCAGGAACGCGAACAGCGTTCCCACCGTGATCGCGCCGGACAGCACGCGCGAGGCGCCCACCCCGAGCACGAGGCCGACCTGGGTCAGGCACACGAAATCGGACGAGCCCCAGTAGTAGGCGAGCAGCCGGATCAGGCGGTAGTTGCGGTCGCGGAACTCGGCGTTCCGGGCCGCGAACTTCTCGACCTCGAACTCCTGCCGCGCGAACGCCCGCACCACGCGGA
>JAGQIB010000264.1 GCA_020431545.1 Gemmatimonadota bacterium | reverse complement strand
CCGCCGCGGGATCGATCGCGGCCGCGAGTTCCGGATCGGACACGAGCTCGTCGTTCTCGAACGTCGCGCCGGACAGGATCGTGAGCGGCTCGTTCTCGTCGAGCAACGGATCCGGTTCGAACGAACCGGGCTCTTCGAACAGCGGCGTCTCCGGGGCGAGCGTGTCGTCGTCGACGATCACCGGCTCTTCCGCGAGGCCGAACGGATCCTGCTCCTCCAGCTCGGCCTCGGTCGGCGCCGCGTCCACGTGCGTGTACGCGATCTCGGAGAGCTCCACCCATTCCTGGCGCCCGACCTCGCAGATGCGCGCGGTCTCCAGGATCGCGCCGGCCGCGATGCCCTCCAGAATGTGGATCATCGTCATGGGGCCGAGGACTTTTCCGTCCGGGCTCTCCACGTAGAACAGCTTGTCGTCCATGGTCGCTCGATCCATCCCGTGGTCGTGAGACTCGGTCGGCGACCCCGCGGAGGGAGCGGGGTGCCGGGTCTTCGCTAGCCGTAGGATCGGGCGGGAGACGCGAGATCTTGACCGTTTCGCGGCCTCAGGGACCGGATTCGGGGGTGCGGATTTCCGACGGCAGGTCCGCGACCCGGAAGCGATCGGTCTCGACCCGGTGGATGGTGTCCCCGAAACCGGAGAGGTCGACGAGGAAGCCGAAAATGGCCCCCGCGAGGCCCTCTCCTTCGGGTTCCTCGTCTCCGGGCTCCGGATCCGGCCGGTCGCCCTCGCGGATGCGGCCGCGGATCCAGCCGTCGATCTCCCGGAACTCCTCCAGCGTGATCGGCTGGATCGCGACCTCGACGATCGCGAAGTACCGGTGTCGCGACTCGAGGTCCCAGCGCGGGTAGATCTCGATCGTGCGGGGGAAGAGCTCGTCCAGGAGCTCCGACAGGCGGTCGAAACCCTCCTCGCGGAGCCGCGGGCCCGGGTGGATCAGGAGGAATCGCCGATCGCCGGGGTCCCAGGTGATCCGCCAGGTCTCCACGCGGGCGTCGATCTGCTTGTCGAACCAGGATCGCCGATCCCGCCAGACCTCGATCTTGAGCCGCAGGGTGATCGGCAGGCCGTTCTCCACGGAACGGCGGGTCTCGGGGTCGAGCACCTCGGCGAGGCCGAGGTCTCCGACGACCGTCCCCCGCTCGATCCGGAGATGATCGAGCGTGAGCTCCGCCGCCGCGGTCGGGGAGTGCCCGAGCAGCCCGGCCAAGAGCGTCGCGACGCCGCCGAGCAGGCCGCGGGCCGACGTCCACCGTCCCGGGAAGATCCGGAGTTTCGAGAGAGGACCGTACACGCGGCGCAGCATACACCGGGCGGGCGGACCTCGCGCGCGGCCGCGGCGCCCCCTGGACTGGCGCCCGCGACCTCTTCATACTGGACCGAACGATCGGAGAGGCGGTCCCTGAGGCCGCTCTCGACCGCCGGAGCGAGCGTCCTTGCAGAATCTTCACGTGTCCTTCACGACCTCGGCCGGGACCCGGCGACACGATGCATCCGTTGCGGTGCGTGCGCACGGAGGGTCGAATCGACCCCGTGCCACGGCCGGATCGGCCCCGCCGCCCGGAGGAACCATGAACAAGGAGACCATCCTCGTCGTCGAGGATGAGCCGGACATCGCGGAGATCATCGAGTACAACCTCGCCCGCGAGGGGTACCGGGTTCGCGTGATCGACGACGGAGAGACCGCGCTCGATCGCATCCTTCGCGACTCGCCCGATCTCGTGCTGCTGGATCTGATGCTGCCCGGCCTCGACGGCCTCGAGCTGTGTCGACGTCTGAAGGAGGATCCGGTCACTCGCCCCATTCCCGTGATCATGGTGACGGCGAAGGGCGAAGAGAGCGACGTCGTGCTCGGGCTCGGAATGGGCGCCGACGACTACGTCGCGAAGCCGTTCAGCCCGCGCGAGCTGACGGCGCGGGTGCGTGCGGTGTTGCGTCGCGGTCGCGTGAAGTCGGCCGGGGATCCGCGCGAACGCGTCATCCTCGGAGACGTGGTCGTGGACGCCGGGCGTCACGAGGTGCTCGCGGGCGGCGAGCCGGTCCGCCTCACGGCGACGGAGTTCCGGCTGCTGCACGTTCTGGCCGGCCATCCGGGTCGGACGTTCACACGCGATCAGCTTCTCTCGCGCGTGATCGGGGAGAGTGTCGCGGTCACGGACCGGAACATCGACGTTCACGTGCGGATGATCCGGAAGAAGCTCGGCCCGCGCCGCGAGCTCATCGAGACCGTGCGTGGCGTCGGCTACCGCTGCCGCGACGATCTCTAGACCGCGCCGCCCCGGGGAGAACGACCCGTCGATGTTCGGTTCCCGTTTCTTCTGGAAGATCTACACGGGAACCGTGGCCGTGATTCTCCTCACGGCCGTCATCATCGGCGTGACGGTCGGTCAGCGCCTGCAGAACGACATCCTCGAGAATCTCCGTCAGCGCCTGAACGAGGGCGCGACTCTCGTGCGCGAGTTGCTCGTCGAGGGCATGGCGCCGGACGAGCACCTCGCCGAGATGCTCCCTCGCCTCCGGGAGAGCACGGGCATCCGGTACACGGTCGTGGCCAGCGACGGCACGGTGCTGCTCGATTCGGATCGCGATCCGTCCACTCTGGAGAATCACGCGGATCGCCCGGAGTTCCGGGAAGCCGCGGAGTCCGGGGAAGGTTTCGCGATCCGCTACAGCGAGACGCTGCGCAAGCGGATGATGTACGTCGCGCGGGCGGTCCCGCCGGGTTCGGACGTGGCGTGGGTGCGCGCCTCGGTGCCGCTCGGGGATCTCGAATCGCGTCTCGCGGAGTTCCGCCGCAACGTGGCGCTCGCGGTCGGCGCAGCCTCGGTCGTGGCGCTCCTGTTCGGCTTGCTGGTCGCGCGCGCGGTCACGCGGCCCCTCGTGGACATGAGTCAGGCCGCGCGCGGCATCGCGGCCGGCGATCTCTCCCGGCGGATCCACGTCGAGTCCCGGGACGAGGTCGGGGGACTCGCCCGATCGTTCAATCTCATGGCCGGGCAGCTCCAGGAGCGGCTCGAGGCGCTCACGGAGGATCGCAACAAGCTCCAGGCGGTTCTCGGCGGCATGGTCGAGGGCGTGGTCGCGGTGGATCCGGAGGAGCGGGTGCTCCACCTGAACCGCGCGGCGGCGCGTCTGCTGGGTGCGGACGAGCGAACCGCGGTCGGCCGCCCTCTGCGCAGCGTGTCGCGCGTGCGGGAAGTCGCGGACGCCGTGCGCGAGGCGATCGAGAGCGGCGTCGACCGGCGGCGCGAGATTCAGCTCTCGTCCTTCCCGCAGGAGCTCGTGCTCGAGATCCACTCCGCGCCGATCGCGTCGTCCGGCGGCGCGGCCGGCGGCGCGGTGGTCGTGCTGCACGACGTCACGGAGCTGCGGCGCCTGGAGGCCGTGCGTCGCGACTTCGTGGCGAACGTCTCGCACGAGCTGAAGACGCCGCTCACCGCCGTGCGCGGAATCCTGGAGACGGTGCTCGACGATCCGGCGATGCCGGCCGACACCCGCACCCGATTCCTGCGCAAGGTCGACGAGCACTCGCGACGTCTCGTCCAGATCGTCACGGACCTCCTGTCCCTCACGCGTGCGGAGTCGCGCCCCGAGGATCTGCCCCGGGAATCGATGGACCTTCGGGTTCCGCTGCGGGAGTCCTGCCGCGCGCTCGAGATGGCCGCGCGCGACCGGGGGGTGGCCCTGCGAACCGACGTACCGGACGAGGAGGTTCGGATCCTCGGCGATCGCCCCTCGCTTCGCCTCGTGACCGACAACCTCGTCGACAACGCGCTGAAGTACACGCCGGCCGGGGGAGAGGTCACCGTGTCGCTCCGCGGGAACGGTCGATTCGCGTGGCTCGAGGTCCGCGATACCGGAATCGGCATCGCGGCGGAGCACCACGACCGTCTGTTCGAGCG
>JAGQIB010000263.1 GCA_020431545.1 Gemmatimonadota bacterium | reverse complement strand
AGCTCTCCACCGCGAACGGCGCCACCGCCAGGAGCGCCCCGGCCGTCCAGCCGGCCCAGCGCCCGGCGAGCCAGCCGCCGGCGCGGGCCAGGATCGGCACGGCGAGCGATCCCGCCCCGACGAGCACCGCTCGCGCGGCCGCGGCGATCGGGTCCGGGGTCTGGAAGAGAGCGCGCACGCGCTCGGCCGCAGCGTCCACCGGGAGCACGGCCCGGACCGCGGCGAGCAGCGTCACGATCGCGTCGGAGGCGGCCGGATCCCGCGGAATCCCGGAGGGGGCGACGCCGGCGAACCAGTCCGCGGCCGGACCGATCGGCTCGCTGCCCCGGGCCGCGAGGGCCAGGGCGCGGACGGCGAGCGCCGCGAGGAACAGGAACGCCGCGTCTCGGCCGGAGACTCGACTGTCCGGGGCGGGGTCGTACATCAAGCGAGGCCTCGACTGAACTCGGACGTCGGCCCCGGGTTCCTTCCCGGGGCACGGGTCCGGGATTCTATCCGCCCGGGGGGCGCCGGCCAACCCGAACCGCCTTGCTCGCCCGTCGGTTCGGCCCTAACGTGGACGGGCCGACGGCCGCGATTTCCGAACAGGCGTCAGGGGTCGGCGGACCCCGAGGTGTTCCTTGTCCGAAGTGATCCTCCGCTTCCTGCGCGAGCTCGTCGCCGTCTTCCTGGACGCTGCGCCGTACATCCTGCTCGGCTTCTCCGTGGCGGCGGTGATCCAGGTGCTGCTGCCGGTGGGGCTCGTCCGGCGGCTGTTCGGCAAGGGGCGGGTGCGGCCGATCCTCGTGGCCTCCGCCCTCGGTATCCCGCTCCCCCTGTGCTCCTGCTCGGTCCTCCCGACCGCGCTTGCGCTTCGCAAACGGGGTGCCAGCAAGGGCGCGACCGTGTCGTTCCTCGTGTCGACCCCGGAAACGGGGATCGACTCGATCGCGTTGACCTGGGGACTCCTCGATCCGCTGATGGCGGTCTTCCGCCCGCTCGCGGCGATCATCACGGCGATCACCGCGGGCTTCGCAACCGAGGCGCTCGGAGGGACGGATGAGGAGGAGTCGTCGCGGGCTCCCGACGAGTCCGCGCCGATCGACGTGGCGTGCGCGTGCGGCCCCGACGACGTCGAGCCGACCCCGGCGGCTCATGGTCCCGACGACCACGACCACGCCGGGCACTCCCACGACGCGCTCGAGCGCGAGGAGCGCGCGGCGGCGGATCTCGCCGGTCGCCCGTTCCGGGAGCGGCTCCGGCACGGCTTCCGGTCCGCGTTCGTGGAGCTGTTCGACGAGACGTCGCACTGGATGCTCGCCGGCCTCGTGATCTCCGCCGTGATCGCGGTGCTGCTCCCGGCGAACGTCGTGACGCGATACCTATCCTCCGGTCCCGTCCCGATCTTCCTGATGCTGGTGATCGGCATCCCGCTCTACATCTGCGCGTCGGCGTCCACGCCGATCGCCGCGGCGCTCGTGATCAAGGGACTGTCGCCGGGGGCGGCGCTCGTGTTCCTGCTCGCGGGGCCGGCCACGAACATCGGTTCGCTGGCGATCCTCTCCCGCTTCCTCGGGAAGCGCGTGATGGTGATCTACCTCGCGACGATCGCGATCGTGTCCGTGGCGCTCGGCTTCCTCCTGGATGCCGTCTACGCCGCCGCGAAGATCGATCCGAGCGCCGTGGCCGGCCAGGTGCGCATGCTCCCGAACTGGGTCTCGTGGCCTTCGGCGATCGTGTTCGCGATCCTCCTCCTGATCTCGTTCCGCCGGTCGTCGCCGCCGCCGGAGTTCCGGTCCATCGCGCGCTCGCTCGGCCGCTGGACCGGACTTCGAATCGGCAAGCGGGGCTTCGCACGACTGGGGCTCGCGCTCCTCGCGCTGTGGATCGCGAGCCGGTTCGTGGTCACGGTGCCGCCGGGATCGCGAGCGCTCGTGACGCGCTTCGGCGCTCCGGCCGGCGAGCCCCGGGGACCGGGGCTGCATCTCCGGTGGCCGGCGCCGCTCGGCCAGGCCCAGGTCATCTCGGCCGACGGCGTGCGCCGACTGGAGATCGGCTTTCGCTCCGGCACCGCCGACGCGGCCGGCGCGCCGAGCGGCGTGGAGGATCTGCGCACGCTGGAAGAGGAGTCGCTGTTCCTGACCGGCAACGAGAACCTCGTGAGCACGCAGTGCGCGGTGCAGTACCGGGTGCCCGATCCGGCGCGGTTCCGCTGGGCGTTCTCGGATCCGGACGGAGTGCTGCGCCTCGAGACGATCGCGGCGCTGCTCGACGTTCTCGGTCAGTACGCGATCGACGAGGTGTACACGACGGACCGGAGCCTGGTGGAAGACGTCGTGGTGAAGGACCTGCGCCGACGGGTCGAGAACCTCGGGCTCGGCGTGGAGATCGTGGGATTCCAGATGCGCGACGTTCACGCGCCGCCGGAGGTCCACGCCGCGTTCCGCGACGTGGCGAGCGCGCAGGAGGACAAGCAGACCGCGATCAACGTCGCTTGGCGGTATCGCGACGAGACGATCAACCTCGCGCGCGGCGAGGCGGCGCGGCAGGGCGAGGTGGCGCGTTCCGACTCGACGTCGCGCGTGCTCGGCGCGGCCGGCGATTCGGAGGCCCTGGTCCGGAAGGCGAGCGCGTATCGCGCCCATCCCGAAGGGACGTTCCGGCGTCTCTACCTGGAAACGGTCGAGGAGGTCCTCTCCCGCGGCCGCAAGATCATCCGTCCGGGCTGGCAGGGCTCGGGCGACATCGACCTGTGGATCTCGACGGGGAAGGGAACCCCGTCGCCCGCCGCCGACGTCGTGCGGGGCGGCGAGGTCCGCAAGTCGCAGCGCACCGAGGAGTGATATGAAACGCGTGAGATGGATCCTCGTCGCCGCCCTGGTGATCGTCGCCGCGATCTGGGTCTCGTTCTTCCAGGTCGACGTGACGGAGTTCGCCGTCGTCACCCAGTTCGGTCGCCCCGTGTCGGTGCACACCGATCCGGGGCTCAAGGCGCGGCTGCCGCTCGTGCAGCAGGTGCGACGTTTCGACGCGCGCCTGCAGGTCCTGGAGCCGGCGCAGGCGGAGTTCCTCACGAGCGACAAGAAGAACGTCGTCGTGAACTGGTTCGTGGTGTGGAAGATCGAGGATCCTCTGCGCTACTTCCGAGCGCTGCCGTCCGTGGCGGCCGCGAAGAGCCAGCTGACCGACGTCATCGCCTCGGAGCTCGGCTCCGCGCTCGCGGCCACCGAGTTCAATCACCTGATCAGTACCGAGGGCGAGAACCGCAAGCTCGGGGAGATGGTCCAGGGAATCCAGGACCACGTGCAGGAGATCGCGCAGCGCGAGTACGGCATCGCGGTGCAGGAGTTCGACGTCCGGCGGCTGTCGTTCCCGGACCAGAACCGCCGCAGCGTGTTCGAGCGCATGCGGGCCGAGCGCGAGCGGATCGCGCGCCGCTACCGCTCCGAAGGTGAGGAGGAGGCGCGAAAGATCCGCGCGCAGGCCGACCGAGAGGAGTCGCGCATCCTGGCCGAGGCCGAGGAGCAGGCGAAGATGGTCCGCGGTCAGGGCGAGGCGGAGGCCACCCGCATCTACGGCGAGGCGATCGCGAAGGATCCGGAGTTCTACGAGTTCGTCCGCACGCTGGAGGCGTACCGCACGTTCCTCGACGACAAGACCACGCTCGTGCTGCCGTCGGATTCGGAGCTGATGCGGCTGCTCACCGACGGACTCGAGGCGAAACGTCGCGGCGGATCGCGGCCGTGAGACGTCGAGTGGCCCGCTGGTGGCCGATGCTCCTGGTCGTCGCGTGGCTCGCGACCGGCGTCTACACCGTGGGCTCCGAGGAGCTCGCGGTGGTGAAGCGCTTCGGAAGGGTCGCGGATCCCGCGGTCCCGTCCGGCATCCACTGGCGGATGCCGTGGCCGATCGAGTCGCACGAGAAGTTCCAGACGACGACCGTCTACAAGATGGGCGTGGGCATGATCACGCGGGACTACCTGCGCGGCATCCCCTCGCCGGAAGAGCTCTCGCTCTGGCTCACGGGCGACACGAACATCCTGTCCGTGAAGCTCATGATCCAATACACGGTGGTGGATCTGCCGAACTACCTGTACCGGATGGAGAGCTCGCAGTTCCTCATGGCGCGGATCGCGGAGGCCGCGCTCACCGAGACGCTCGGCGCGATGGCCGTGGACGACGCGCTCACGATCGAACGGCCGCGCATCGCCGAGGAGGTCCGGAGCCGTACCCAGGACCGTCTGGACGAGCTCCGGCTCGGGATCGCGGTGAACACCGTCAACCTGCTGTCGGTGGATCCTCCGAGTCAGGTGATCGACGTCTTCCGCGACGTGCAGAACGCGGCCGCCGACCGCGAGCGGATCATGAACGAGGCGAACGGCTACGCGAACTCCGTCATCCCGCGCGCGCGGGGCGAGGCGACCTGGGTCACGGAGCGTGCGGAGTCCGACCGCAACGCCCGGGTCGCGCAGGCGCGGGGCGACGCCTCGAAGTTCCTGGCGCTGCTCACGGAATACGAGAAGATCCCCGACGCCACCCGGCGTCGCCTCTACCTCGAGACCATGGAAGAGGTGTTGCCCAAGGTGAAGCGCTACGTCGTCGATCTGGAGAAGGGGGATCGGTTTGATCTGAGGATTCTGGACCTGGAGAGCGGCGAATGACCGCCGGCACCGAACGGCTCG
Source organism: Gemmatimonadota bacterium (assembly GCA_020431545.1). GTDB lineage: Bacteria > ARS69 > ARS69 > ARS69 > ARS69 > JAGQIB01. Next base: position 1,989 of record JAGQIB010000263.1, on the reverse strand, counting down.
TGTGGGCCGCGCTGGCGGTCGTCGGCTTGACCCTGGCCGGGGGCCTGCTGCCGCTCGTGCGGGAGTGGAGTCAGTCCACGATCCGCCTGCTGCTCGCCTTCGGGACCGGCGTGCTGCTCGGCGCGGCCTTCCTGCACATGATGCCGGAAGCGATGCACGGGCTCGGCGACAGTGTCGGGCTGTGGGTCCTCGCGGGCTTCCTCGTGATCTACGTGCTGGAGCGGTTCGTGATGCTCCACCCGTGCGAGGAGGAACATTGTGCGTTTCACCACATGGGTCTCGCGGCGTTCCTCGGCATCACGCTGCACTCGCTGATCGACGGCTTCGCGCTCGGCGCCGGGCTCGTGATCCCGCACCTCTCGATCGCGGTCACGGCGGCGATCGTGCTGCACAAGCTGCCGGCGTCCGTCTCCCTGTCCGGGATCCTGCTGCACTGCCGCTATCCGCGCGGGCGCATCGTGCTGATGATCGCCCTCTTCGCGCTGTCCACGCCGATCGGCGCGGTGATCTCGTACTTCGTCCTGCGGGATCTGTCGGGGGAGGCGTTGCCGATGGCGATCGCCTTCTCCTCCGGCACCTTCCTCGCGATCGCGACCGCGGACCTGCTGCCGCAGATCCACTCGGAACCGAAGGGGCGCTACTGGAACCTCGCCGCCCTGTTCCTCGGGTTGCTCGTGATGTCCTGGGCGGGAGAGGTGGCTCACCAGCACGCCCACCCGGAGCCCGGACTCGGGGAACCTCCCGCCTCGCACGAGGGGCACGTGCACTAGACGCGGATCGTGTTCATTCGATTTCGAACGTCCCGGAGTTCGAAAGCGAACGCCGTCCTGCTCGATCAAGAATCGGCGCCTCCCGTGCACATGTCGCGCGAAATGCGTCGATCCGTCGTGCTACGATGATCTCCACTCGTTCCGACTTCCGGAGGTCTTCATGAAGCTCCTGCCTCTCGTTGCCCTGATGTTCGCGGTGCCCGCGTCCGCCGGTTCCGCGGGCTGGGCTCCCGAGTCTCCGCGCTGTCGATTGCTCGGCGACGAAGCGCTGCTCGACGCCCGCGATCCGCTCGTGAATCTCCGGTCGCGCCACGAAGCCGGCAACGCGGTGCGCGGCGCGTTCGACGGCTGCCCGCACGACTTCGACGTGCTGCACTACGATCTGAACTTCTCGAGCCTGAACATCGACACGCAGACGATCGCCGGCAACACGGTGGTGACGTTCGAGTCCGCGATCGACGGTCTCGCCTCGATCGACCTCGACCTGATGAGCCCGCTCGTGGTCGCGTCGGTGACCGGGCCGGGGGGAGTGCCGCTCGCGTTCACGCACGCGTCCGACGTCCTCTCCATCACGCTCGCGACGCCGATCGATACCGGGATGACGAGCACGGTGGACGTCGCCTACTCCGGGACTCCGTGGAACGAAGGCGGAGGAGGATTCGGGGGTTTCTGGTTCGGGTTCCCGCGCACCGCGTACTCGATGGGAGTCGGGCTCAATGCGGACCCGCCGTCGATGGGTCGGACCTGGTTCCCGTGCTACGACCGCCCGTGCGACAAGGCGACGGTCTCGCTCGTCGCGACCGCCCCGCTGTCCGACTTCGTGGTGAGCAACGGTCTGCTTGCGAGCGTCGACACGACGGGCACGGAGCACACGTTCCACTGGGATCACGCGTTCCCGATCTCGACCTATCTGATCGCGGTCGCCCAGGCGTCGTACCGGCAGCTTTCGACCTCGGTGGTCACCGATCCGCGCATCAGCGTCTGGTTCCACCCGGGCTACCGCACGAAGGCCGAGGTCAGCTTCCGGAACGTCGATCTCATGATGGAGGCGTTCGAGACCCGCTACGGCGCCTACCCGTTCGACAAGTTCGCGTACATGACGACGAACAAGGGCGACATGGAGCATCAGACGTGCGTGAGCCACGCGCTGAGTCTCGTCGACAGTACGAACAACTACGACGACATCCTGTCGCACGAGATGGCGCACCAGTGGTTCGGC
>JAGQIB010000262.1 GCA_020431545.1 Gemmatimonadota bacterium | reverse complement strand
CTGCTCGAGATGACGCACATGACCCGCATGTTCCCTGTCCTCGACTCGGTGGACTCCCTGGAGTCGTGACGTTCGACAAAGGCCGCGACGTGGTCCCCCGCCGCCGCTAAGATCGCCCCGTGATCCTCCAGTCCCGCTATACCGGCGACGTCGCCCGCTCCCGCCGCGCTTTCCGCGCATTCACGCAGCGTTTCTCCCTCAGCGTCCTGTACTTCAACCTGGTCCTCCTCGGCGCGACCGTCGGTTACCGGGCGATCGAGGGCTGGGGGTGGATGGACTGCGCCTACATGGCGGTCACCACCGCCACGAGCGTCGGGTTCTCGGAGGTCCATCCGCTCTCGACGGCGGGCCGCGTGTTCACGATGATCGTGCTCGCGTTCAGCCTGGTGGGGCTCGGCTTCCTGTGGGCCATGGTCACGGCGTTCCTCGTGGAGCTCGATCTCGCCGACTATTTCCGGAGGCGCAGCATGCAGAACCGGATCGATCACCTGAGCGGCCACTACATCGTGTGCGGCGCCGGGCGCGTGGGCCGCGTGATCTTCGGGGAGATGACGGCGGCCGGACAGACCGTGGTGCTCGTGGACCGCAATCACGAACGCATCGAGCAGATGCGCGAGCGCTTCCCGAACATCCTCACCGTGGAAGGCGACGCAACACTCGATCACATCCTCCAGATCGCGGGCATCACCCGGGCGCGCGGCCTCGCGGCGGCCCTCGCCTCCGACGCGGACAATCTGTTCGTGTGTCTCACCGCCCGTTCGCTGAACGCGGACCTGGAGATCGCCTGCCGCGCGAACGATGGCGAGTCGATCCCCAAGATGGCGCAGGCCGGCGCGCGCCACGTGGTCTCGCCGAACGTCACCGGCGGGGTGCGCATGGCCGCCTCGCTGCTGCGACCCTCCGTGGTGAGCTTCCTGGACGCGAGCACGTCCACGAGCGAGTTCGAGCTGCGGCTCGAGGAGCTCCCGGTGCCGAGCGCGTCGCACCTGGTGGGCAAGACGCTCGCCCAGGCGCGGATCCCCCAGGAGACGGGCCTCATCGTGCTCGCGCTCCGGTCGCACGCGGGCGGCGAGTCCGTGTTCAACCCGGGCGGCGACGCGAAGCTCTGCGCCGGCGACGTGATGATCGTCCTCGGCCAGGAGGCCCAGATCGACCGGCTGCGCGGGTTCGCGGGCGTCTGATCGCCTGCGCGCGTCGTATGCGACGGTCTCGGTCCGCGATCCGCCGCCGCGAACTTCACTGCCTGCTCGACTCCTAGCCTCGCTAACTTTCCTTGCGTCACGAAGCGAACGGGCCTTCCCGATAATCGCAACGAGTGCCGACGGAACCCACCGTCGTCACCTGCCTGCATCGTGACGATCCGCCGAGCGATCGGCGGAGCTACATCAGGGGAAGACTCGTACCATGAAGAAGACCCTTTCGCTGGTGGCGGCCGGTCTGGTCGTCGCCTCGCTGCTCCCGGTCGATGCGTTCGCGCAGTCGACGGGCAACGTGAACATCGTCGGTCGCGTGGACAAGGCGGCGGCGATCCGCTGGTGGTCGTTCGCTCCGACGAACTCCGGTGTCGGTTCCAACGCGCCCGCCACGCAGAACGGCGCGCTGGACTTCTCGCTCGACGTTTCCGACGTCGCGGCCGGGAACAACCTGGACTCGTACACGGGCGGCGCGGTCCAGATGATGATCCGCTCCAACGCCCCGTTCAACCTGACGGCGCAGGTCACGGCCTCCTCGGGCTTCGGCTCGGTCGCGGCCGGTGACATCGCGCTGACGGACGTGGGCTTCGGCCTCTCCGGTCTCACGAACTCCGGCCCGAAGGTGTTCGGCGATCCGGCCACGAACTCGGTCGTCTCGCCGGGCTTCAGCGCCGATCCCGCGGTCGCGTCGAAGGACGTGGACGAGGAGCCGATCTTCTCCGCGACGATCGACGACCTCTCCGGCGGCGTGCAGATCATCTCCGGTCCGCGCGTCTCGAACCGCGGCGGTGTGGGCTCGCCGAACAACGGCATGCTCATCGACACGTCGTACGCGATCGGTCCGCAGTTCTACTCGCCGACCGATCCGATCCAGGCGACCGTCACCTACACGCTCGCCACGCCGTAGTCCGTGAGTCTCCTTGGCTCGATCGGAACCCCCCGCCGTTCGCGGCGGGGGGACCTTCCCCCGGCTCCGGCCGGTCGCTTCGTCGTGCGCGCGTTCGTCGGCGTGGCGTGGCTGCTGCTCGCGCTCGCGCCGCGCGCGGCCGTCGCGCAGTACGAGATCGAGATCGAGCTGCCCGACCCGACGTTCTTCGGGCCGGACGCGCCGGACGAGATCCGCCATCGCATCGGTCCGTTGATCGCGGAACGGGTCGCGACGGATCGCCCGGGCGACGACTCGCGCCCGGCCGGCATCGCGGTGATCGACCTCGGGGATCTGTCCTCGAACAACCCGGCGTTTCTCGCGAGCAGCTGGATCCGTGTCCGCGTGTACTCGCCGAGCGGGTTCTTCCCGCCGTACCGGATCGAGGCGCGTGCTCTGTCCGGACCGATTCCCGGACCGGGAAATCTCGTGCCGTCCGACGTCGGTGTCGGGGTGATCGACGTCGAAGCGCAGCGGCCGCGCATCGACCCGGACTTCGACTCCGATCCGCGCACCGCGCCCAAGAACGTCGACGACGAGCCGATCTTCGTGGGCACGGTGGCGTCGCTGGGAACCGGGTTCCCGCGCTCGCGCCTGTACCAGACCCGCGGGTGGTACGTCGGCAGCTACAACTACTTCACGATCGTGTTCGCGGTGGGACCGCAGTTCTACACGCCGGCCGGCACCCAGGATCTCGGGGTCGAGCTGGCGATCGTCTTGGGGTGAGGAGGAAGGGAAGTGTCGTCTCCGCGCAGGGATGAAGCATTGCCGCTGGTTCGCGCCGCCGCGCTCGTGATCATCGCGGTCGCGCTCGCGCTGTTCGTCTGGCTCCGGCCCGCGGCCGCGGGCGTCGTCTCGATCATGCCGAGCACCATCGAGGCCACGGTCGAGCCGGGCGGCGACGTGACCACGACCGTCCGCGTCCACTACGGCAAGGACGGCCCGGAGGACACGCAGCCGATCCGCGTCCTCGTGACCACCGAGGGCTGGGACATGGACGACTCGGGACGGCTGAGCTTCGATGACGGGGAGCCGCTTCCCGGCGCGACCACGGACGCGCGCGACTGGATCGTGTTCTCGCCCGGCGAGGCCGAGATCCGCCCCGGGGAGACGCTCACGATGCGCGTGTCGATCGTGGTGCCGGAGGACGCGTCCCGCGGGGAGTACCGGGCCGCGCTGATCGCGCAGCCGCGTCTCCCGTACCGCGAGCAGCGGCCGGGCACGCGGCGCCTCGACCTGCTTTGCCGGCTCGCGTCGATCGTCTACGTGAAGGTGCCGCCGCTCGCGGATTCGGTGGAGCTCGATGGACTCCGCATCGCGCGAACGGAGAGCGCGTTCCGCGTGGTGCCGCGCCTCCTCAACGGCGGCGAGACCACCGTGCGCGTGTTCGACTCGTTCGAGATCCTGCCGCTGGACGGCGACCCGGTGTGGTCCTGCCGGCGCGACAGCGAGGAATCCGGCGTGGTGCTGCCGGGCCGGAGCCGCGAGTTCGCCGAGAACCTGCCGTGCGACCTGCCGGCCGGAACCTACTCGCTCCTGTACCGCGCGGACGTCGGCGCCGAGCACCCCGTGCTCGAGGGCGAGACGAGCTTCGTGGTGTCGCCGGAGGGCACGATCGTCGCCGCCGGCGAGTGAGTGAAGCGGGACGCCGGAACGGCCCGCTCGGTATCGCGGAGACGCCGAGCCCGGGCCTTCCGGCTCCCGTGAAAGCGCCGCCGGAGACGTCGGCTAGCGGCCGGACGTCGCGGTCATCTGCAGGAACGACGTCGTCGCGGAGCGCACCCGCGGTCCCGCGTGGAAGCACATCTTGAAGAACGTGTCCCGGTCCACGATCTTCCACAGGCTGTCCGGCACCTCGAGCCCCGCGAGCACCTCGGTGAGGATCTCCTCGAGACTCGGGAACGCGTCGTCCACCGCGGCGCGACGGGACTCCGGCTCCTGAACGTCGCCGACCGCCTGCTTCAGTCGCTCCATCAGGCGCGGCAGCGGGTGGTTCTCCTCGCGGATCGGATACGTCACGGTGGTATTCGCCGCGAGATCCGCGAGCGCCACCAGCTTCGCGAGCGCCGAGGAGTTCCGCCGCACGGCGTGGTGACCGCGGATCACTTCCTGCAGCCGCGGATCCAGACCCCAGCGACGCGCGATGCGGCCGCCGATGATCTCGTGGTCCATGTCCTTCATGAGGGTGCGCTCCATCTTGTCCGAGCTCTCGGACCAGAGCTTCCCGCCGCCCGCGTCCTGCTCCTCCTTGATGCCCGCTTCGAT
>JAGQIB010000261.1 GCA_020431545.1 Gemmatimonadota bacterium | reverse complement strand
GAGCCCACCGGAAACCTCGACAGCCAGATGGGGACCGAGGTGATGGAGATCCTGGAGCATCTCAACACGGAGGAGGGCACCACGATCGTGATGGTCACGCACGATCCGGCTCTCGGCGAGCGGACCGCGCGCACGATTCGCATCTTTGACGGACGTCAGGTGCATTGATGTTCGAGAACTATCTCAAGGTCGCGCTCAAGGTTCTGGCTCGGCGTCGCTTCTTCACGTTCATCAGCCTGTTCGGGATCAGCTTCACGCTCGTGGTGCTGATGGTCTTGACCGCCGTCGTCGACCACGTGCTGGCCCCGAAGCCGCCGCAGGTGAACATCGACCGAACACTCCGGATCTCCTACATGCTCGAGTCCGGGGAGAACGTCGAGTGGAACGGGGAGCCGGGCTTCGGATTCCTGGACCGGTACTGCCGCGATCTGCCCGGGGTGGAGATGATGTCGATCGTGGGCGGGACCACGAGTGTCGTGGGCTATCCGGAGGGACGTCGCACGGACCTGAAGCTGCGCCACACGGACGGCGTCTACTGGGACGCGTACGACTTCCGCTTCCTGGAAGGCGCCCCCTACACGCGGGAGGACGATCGCGTCGGGCGTCCCGTGGCCGTGATCACCGAGGCCGCGAGTCGCGAGTACTTCGGCGAGAGCCCGGCGGTCGGACAGTCGATCGCGCTCTCGGGGCGGACCTACGAGGTCCTCGGCGTGGTGGCGAACGTGAGCCCCGTGTACGACCTCGCGTACTCCGACGTATGGGTCCCGATCGGGACCATCCCCGACCCGTCGTTCCGCGAGGCCCTGATGGGGAGCTTCGAGGGGGTCCTCGTGGCGGAGTCACGCGACGCCTTCCCCGCGATCCGCGACGACTTCGCGGCGCGTCTGGAGCGGGTCACGTTCCCGCCGGAGGACGAGTTCTCGAAGCTCGAGGGGTTCCCCATGACCCCGATCGAGACCGTGGCCGTGAAGTTCTTCTCGGATCGGCCGTCCCGGAACGCCTTGCGGAAGTTCACGGGGATGGTCGCGGCGCTCGTTCTCGCGTTCATGCTCCTGCCCGCGATCAATCTCGTGAACGTCAACCTGAGCCGGATCTACGAGCGAACCTCCGAGATCGGCGTGCGAAAGGCGTTCGGGGCGTCTTCGCGTCACCTGATCCATCAGTTCGTCCTCGAGAACGTGGTGCTGTGTCTCGTGGGCGGGGTGATCGGACTCGTGCTGTCCGCCGCGGTGCTGGCGGCGGTGAACGCGAGCGGCCTGGTTCCGTATGCGCACTTCACGGTGAGCCTTCGCGTGTTCGTGGTCGGGATCGCCCTGGCCACGTTCTTCGGCATCCTGTCGGGTCTGTTCCCGGCCTGGCGCATGTCGCGCGTGCACCCGGTGGCCGCGCTGAAGGGAGAGACGGGATGATCCGACATCTGTTCCGCCTGGTCTGGAACCGGCGCAAGCGCAACGGACTCGTGATGGTGGAGATCCTGGTCTCGTTTCTGCTGCTCTGCGGGATCTCCACGATGGGCTCCTCGTTCCTGCTGAACTGGAACGAGCCGATGGGCTTCGATCGCCGCGACGTCTGGGCGATCTCGGTGAACTCGGGTCCCTACCACTCGCTGAACGAGGATGCGAAGCTCTCGGTGCGCCGTCAGTTCGGAAGGATCGAGGAGGCGGTGCGGAACCGCCCCGACGTCGTGGCGGCGTCCATGCAGACGAACGTCCCCTACACGAACTCGCGGTGGCGGACGACGTTCGAGGTGAACGGCGAGCAGGTCCACGTCGGCGTGCTGCAGGCGACACGCGAGATGCCGGAGGTCCTGCGCCTCGAACTCGTGGAAGGCGAGTTCTTCGGCGAGAACGGCGGCGGCGAAGAGGAACCGGTGCTCGTCACGCAGGACTACGCCCGAAAGCTGTTTCCGGACGAGAGCGCGGTGGGTCGGTTGATTCCCCGGAAGGAATCGGACGACGGGGATTCGGTCGAGGACGACAATCCCCGGCAACGGATCGTGGGCGTGATCCGTCCGTACCGCGGGCGCGGCGAACACCGCGCGTCCGAGCCCCAGATCGTGCGGCAGATCGACTGGGAGACGTTCCGCGGCTTCCCGCCGCGCGATCTGCTCGTGCGGGTGCGGCCCGGGGCTCCGGCCGCGCTGGAGGAGGAGCTGCTGCGAACCGCCTCGGCGATCGCCCCCGGCTGGAGCTTCACGCTCACCCGGATGGACGACATGCGGACCCGGCTCCTCCGCGAGGCGATGCTGCCGCTGCTTCTGTTCGCGGTGGTCGCGCTCTTCCTGATCCTGATGGTCGGGCTCGGCCTGATCGGGGTTCTCTGGCAGAGCGTGATCCGGCGCACGGACGAGATCGGAGTGCGACGGGCGATGGGAGCGACGGCCGACGGGGTCCGCCGGCAGCTGCTCGGCGAGCTGCTGGCGCTGACCTCGATCTCGGTTCTGGCGGGATCGGTCCTGTACCTGCAGCTTCCGTTCCTCGGCCTCCTCCAGGAGCCGGGCAAGGTCGTCGCCTGTGCCCTGGGATCTTCGTTGCTCGTGATGTACGGTTTCGTGATCCTCTGCGGTCTCTATCCGAGCTGGCTCGCCACCCGGATCGAGCCGGCCCGGGCTCTCGGCTACGAGTGAGTGCATGTCGACCACCGGAACGATCCTCGTCATCGACGACGACGACGCCGTCACGGCTTCGCTCGCCCTGCTGCTGAAGCAGTCGGGCTTCGCGTCCGCGTGCGTGGCCACACCGGGGGAGGCGCTCGAGCAGCTCGAGTCGCGGAGTTTCGACGCGGTTCTCCAGGACATGAACTTCACCCGGAAGACCACCGGCGAGGAAGGGCTCGCGCTGCTGATCGCCATTCGCGAGCGGCGCCCGGACGTTCCGGTGATCCTGATGACGGCCTGGGGATCCATCGAGCTCGCGGTGGAGGGAATCCGGGCCGGCGCGCAGGACTTCATCACGAAGCCTTGGAACAACGCGCAGATGCTGCTCGCGATCCGCACCGCCCTCGGTCCCGGTCGGCGCGGCGGGGTGGAGGAGCCCGGCGCCGATCGCGAGGAGCTCGCGAGTCGATACGATCTCTCCGGCGTGGTGGGGGAGAGCCCGGCATTCCTCCGCGCGATCGGCCTCGCGGCGAAGGTCGCGGCCACCGACGCCTCCGTCCTCGTGACGGGGGAGAGCGGCACCGGCAAGGAAGTCGTCGCCGAGTTCCTGCACCGCAACAGTCGCCGTCGCGACGCGCCGCTCGTGAAGGTGAACCTCGGCGGCATTCCGCGGACCCTGTTCGAGAGCGAGATGTTCGGGCACCGGAAGGGCGCCTTCACCGACGCGCACCAGGATCGTGAGGGTCGCTTCGCGCGGGCCGAAGGCGGCACCATCCTGCTCGACGAGATCGGAGAGCTGGACCCCGCCTGCCAGGTGAAGATGCTCCGCGTGCTCCAGGAGCGAACGTTCGAGGTGCTCGGGGACAGTCGGCCCCGCCCGCTCGACGTTCGGGTGATCTCGGCCACGAACCGGGACCTCGAGCGGGCCGTTCGCGAGGGCCGCTTCCGCGAGGATCTCTACTATCGAATCAACCTGATCACCATCCGGCTGCCCCGACTGGAGGAGCGGCGGGGGGACATCCCGCTCCTCGCGCGGCACTTCGCACGACAGGCCGCTCGCGAGTACGATCGCCCCGGGCTGGCGATCCGCGAGGAGGCGTTGCAGTGGCTCGCCGCGCGGCCGTGGCCGGGACACGTGCGCCAGTTGCGACATTTCGTGGAACGGACGGCGCTCGTGGCGGAGCGCTCGGATCTCGGACTCGAGGACGTCCGGCGGACCGGCATGATCGACGAAGCTCGGGGCGCCGAGGCGTCCGGCGACTGGACGCCACCGGTCGGGCAGATGACGGTTGAGGAGATGGAGCGGGCGATGATCGTGAAGAGCCTCGGACATCACGAAGGGAATCTCAGCCGGGTCGCGGAGTCGCTCGGCCTGAGCCGCGCGGCCCTGTACCGTCGTCTCGAGAAGTTCGGTATCCGGACTTGAGCCGGAAGACTCTCTCGTATGTCTATCTGATCGCCGTCCACGTCGTGCTCGGGGGAGCCGTGCTGTACCTGCTGCGCGGCCACCCGTACGCGGTCCTCGCGTCCGAGCTGATCCTGGGCTTGTCGCTCGCGCTCGGCGTCCGCCTGATCCGGCTGACGTTCGAGCCGCTGGAGGTGCTGCGCGCCGGGGTGGATCTCCTGCAGTCGAAGGACCTCTCGTCGCGGTTTCGCGAGTCCGGCAATCCGGAGATGGACGGGCTCGTTCGAGTCTACAACCGCATGGCGGGAGAACTCCGCGACGAGCGGATCCGGCACGAAGAGCAGGAGCACTTCCTGCGACAGATCCTCGAGACGGGCGCGACGGCCGTGATCACCCTCGATCTCGATCGGGAGATCGTGCAGATCAACGGGAGTGCCGCCGCTCTGCTGGACACGTCGCCGGCGGTCGCCACGGGCCGGCGGCTGGCGGAGCTCGAGGCCCCGTTCGCTCATTGTCTCGACCGACTCCCGCTCGGCACGACGACCGTGCTCCCGCTCCACGGCCGACGTCGTGTGCGCGCGCATCGCGGGACGTTCTTCGATCGGGGATTCCGCCGCGAGTACTTCGTCCTGGAGGAGCTGACGGAGGAGCTGCGGCAGTCGGAGAAGGCGGCCTACGAGAAGCTCATTCGAATGATCTCGCACGAGGTCAACAACACGGCGGGCGGGGTGACGAGCCTGCTGGATTCCTGCTTGAACTACGCCGATCAGATCGGACCGAACGATCGTGCCGATTTCCGCGACGCGATCCGCGTGGCGACGACTCGCACCGCGCGCCTCAACGATTTCGTTCGGAGCTTCGCCGACGTGATTCGCCTCCCGCCGCCGACGAAGGAGCCGTTCCGGCTCGCGGAGATCGTCGAGTCGCTCCGGATCCTGCTGCGCGACGAGTGCGCGGAACGACGGATCGAGTGGATCACGGAGGGCCGTCCGCCCTCGGAGGCCATGCCGCTCGACGCCTCGCAGATGGAACAGGCGCTCCTCAACGTCTTCCGCAACGCGCTGGACGCGATCGGCGCGGACGGTGCCATCCGCGTTCGCTGGGAAACGCGCGGGTCTCGTCTCGCCCTCGAGATCGAGGACACCGGCGGCGGCATCCCCGCCGACGTGGTCCCGAGCCTGTTCTCGCCGTTCTTCACGTCGAAACCGACCGGGCAGGGGATCGGACTCACGCTCGTGCAGGAGATCCTGATCGGCCACGGACTGGACTTCTCGCTCCGGGACTCGGGGCGGGGGGGAGCGGTGTTCGCCATCCTTCTTCCGTAGGCGTCGACGGGAGGGTCGGCCGGACGCTTCACGCCCTACGGCATCGTCTTCGTGACCGTCAGGGGCGATACGTCGGCCGGGAACTCGGTCACCGACCTCTCCGGTCGGTGCGTCTCCCACCAGGCGCGCGCCTCGTCGGCGTTCCATGCCGACCCGCCGTCGCTTGCCTCCGCCTCCCGGCCCGCGACCTCCAGGCGTCGCGCCAGCTCCCCGGCAGAGGGGGGGCGATCGTCGGGCGACTTCGCGAGGCACGCGAGCACGAGCGACTCGAGCGACGCCGGCACCGGGAGTTCCGTGACCTGGGACGGAGGGATCGGCGGATCGTTCACGTGCGCCAGCACCGTGGCGAGCGCGCTGTCCCGTTCGAACGGCGCGCGGCCGGTGAGCAGCCAGTAGGCGACGCATCCCACGGAGTAGACGTCGGCGCGGCCGTCCACGGTGTGCGCCCGCGACGCCATCTCGGGTGCGAGATAGGCCGGCGTGCCGCCCACGAACCCCTCCATCGTGAGTTCGGCGGCACCCGTGTTCTCGCGAAGCCCAACGCTCACGAGCCCGAAGTCGAGCACCTTCACGAAGTCGTAACGCAGGCCGTACCGGCACACGAAGATGTTCGCCGGCTTGATGTCGCGGTGCACGAGCCCCGCGACGTGCGCCTCCTCCAGGGAGTCGCACACCTGCCGCAACAGGAACACCACCCGCGAGGCGGGCATCGGCCCGTAGCGGGCGACCCCGGTCTGCAGATCGATGCCGTCCAGGAGCTCCATCACGTAGTAGAACGCGCCCGCTTCCGATACGCCGAAGTCGTACAGTTCGACCGTGTGCGGGGAACGAAGACTCGCAGTCACGCGAGCCTCGCGCTCGAAGCGCGGGAGCGCCCGGTCGCGCGACGTTCCGCTTCCCGCGAGCTCCGGACGGATCAGCTTGATCGCTGCGTCCCGCTGGAGCAGCGCGTGCTTCGCGCGGTACACCTCGCCCATGCCGCCCTGGCCGAGCTTGCCC
>JAGQIB010000260.1 GCA_020431545.1 Gemmatimonadota bacterium | reverse complement strand
CGTGCCGAGCCAGCTTCGCGCGAGCACGCCGAAGGCGTACTGATCCGAGCGACGTTCCGGGGTCCAGCCGCGCAGGATCTCCGGCGCGACGTAGCCGAAGGACCCGCCCGCTTCCGGAGGACGTGCGCTGCCCGCGCCCGGTAGCTCGGAGATCGAGAATCCGAAATCCAGGAGCCGCACTGCCGACGTTTCCGGGTCGACCAGGACGTTTCCGGGCGCGACGTCGGCGTGGACGATCCCCACCCGGTGGAGTCGCCCGAGTTGCCGGGCGAGGTCGCCGAGAATCTCGAGCCGGGACGCCGGCGCAAGGGACCCCGCCAGGGCCGAGAGCGTCTGCCCGGGGAGATCCTCCAGCGCGAGGGTCCGCTCCTCCCCGGTCCCGAAGATCTCGATCAGGGTCGCCCCGAGGCCGGCCGGGAGGCGGGCCAGCAGCGTGGCCTCGTGGACCGCCTCGTCCCTCGGCAGGGTCTTCAGGACGACGGAACGACCTGTGAGGCGGTCCTCGGCGCGATCGACCCGGCGGCCGTCGACGTCTCGGATCCGCTCGCGGACCCGGTAGCGGGCATCGGAAGGGGAGGACACGGCGAACCCTTCGAAGGGGGGGCGAACCCCGCTCGGAGGCCAAAAGGTGCTTCCAGCATACCCAAATCGGTGCGATCTCGCGCGTCGGGGACCGCCTCCGGGGCGACGGGCGGATTGGCGCGGCGTGGGAGTCCGGGTGACCATGCGGGGTTGCTCGCTCCGGGAGAAATCCGTTCCTCGTTTCGGGCAACTCCATGGCAATTGGCGGGCCAAGACCGTGCGGCCAGGGTCAGAGATGGCTCTGGAGGCTCTACAGGCCGCTCAGGAGCTGAACGGCCGATCGCCCCGGAGGCGGGGCGGTCGATTCGGGTGCCGCCCCGCGCACAGGTGTGCTGCGTGCCGCACGGAAGTGTGCGCACACTCCAGCCCGCGGGCGCGGGCAAACCCCCGCGGCGCCCGCGACGGCGGGGACTAGGGGGTGATCGCGCCGGCGGCCGCCGGCACCGCCCGCAACGTGACCTCCACCCGCTGGGTCTCCCCGAGCTTCATCACCAGGAATCCCGGCCGCGAGATCTCGTAGTCCGCGAGCTCCACCGGGAACTCGGCGGAGAGCCGCAGCGCGCCGTCGGCGTCGAGCGCGAGCGTGATCGGGACGGTGATCTGCTGCGTGACGCCGTGAATCGTGAGGTCGCCGGTCAGGGAGAGCTCGAGCGGGCTGCCCGCGGCGAGGGGGCCGCCGCCCTGCGCGATCTCGCCGCCGGTGAACGTCGCCACGGGGAACTCGTCCGTCTCCAGATGATTCTCGCGCATGTGCTGGTTGCGCAGCCCGATTCCGGTGTCGAGCGAGACCATGTCGACCGTGACGTCGATCGCGACGGCCGCCACATCGTCCGGATCGAGCGTCACCGTGCCTGCGACCTCGCGTGTCTTCCCCTCGAAGCTCTCCATGGGCGCCTTCGAGTGGAATACGACCTCGGTCGGCTCGGCCCCGCCGACGACGTTCCAGGTCCGTTCACCGGCCGCCGCGGCGGGAGCCGCGATCAGGAATCCGGCACCCAGCCACGCGATGATCTTCGCGTTCCGTTGCAGCGGCGGACGTTTCATCTCGGCCTCCCCCGGGGCAAATCGAATGCGGCCGTCCGGCGTTGCCGGCGAGCCGCGGCTCAGTAGAGCCAGTGCACCTCGAACTCCGATTGCAGGAAATCGTTCCTCAGCCCGAGCCTCAGGGCGTCCGG
>JAGQIB010000259.1 GCA_020431545.1 Gemmatimonadota bacterium | reverse complement strand
AGTCACGTCGGGCGCAACGGCGGCGGCGGTAAGTCACGCTCCCGGAACCGCAAGAGCACCAAGAACTTAGGAGGCCGGCGGGCGCCGGAAGGCCGCCGCGACGTTTCCCTGCAGCCCGCGCCAGCCGCCGCGGTCGGCGGCGCCGTCCAGGCCGCGGGCCAGCGCTCCGAGCGGTCCGAAGCGGTGCAGATAGCCCTCGAGGAACGCGCGGCGGTCGACGTCGAGCGTGTGGAACCCCGCCTCCTCGAACCGCGCCACGAGTCCTTCCACGCTCCCGTAGTCGTAGTGGGTCTCCCACGCCTCGCGCCCGCGCACCCATTCGTGGAACGCGAGCGGCGTGCGGCGGGCCACGACGAACTCGAACGCGCGCGGATTCGGAAACGACGTCACGAACAGACCGCCGGGCTTCAGCACGCGGAAGATCTCGCGCGCGGCGCGGCGCACGTTCGGCACGTGCTCGAGAACGTAGTTCGCGAACGCGGCGTCGTACGCGGCACTCGACACGGACGGCATGTCCTCCGCCGAGCAGATCCACGCGTTGCGCACGCGCGGGTCCTCGAGGCGGCAGTCCTCCACGTCGACGCGATCGCACAGGAACGAGCGCCCGGCGGCGCTCAGCTGGTTCTCGATCGACAGACTCCGTCCCGCGCCGACGGCGAGCACGAGCGCGGGCGCCGCGTCCCGGTACGGGAGGACGCGCGCCAGGTGCTCCACGAGTCGACGTTCCGCGGGCGTCTGCAACGTTCACTCCTCGGTGGAGGAAGACCGGGGGTTCCCCGCAAGGTAGCGCGGACGGACGCCGCGCGGAAACCCGGGGCTCACCGCGGCAACTGATCCGGCACGGGCTCGATGACGCGACTCCGCCCCTCGCGGCGCGCGATCGCCGCCACCCCGAGTGCGCACACCAGCAGGATCGACGCCGCGATCCAGAACACGCCGCGCACTCCGACTCCGTTCGCGAGCCAGCCGCCGAGCGACGGTCCCACGAAGAACCCGAAGATCGACGCCGACGCCGCGAACCCCGCGATCCCGCCGCCGCGACCTTGGGGCGCGCGCCGGCTGATCATCGCGTACAGGACCGGCTGCACCGCCGCGACACCCACGCCCATGAGAGCGCGAGAGAACAGCATGCCGGGCACGTGGTGCGCGAACGGATGCGCGACCAGCGCCACCGCCGTCACGCCGAGCCCGCCGAGCAGCAGGTTCTTGAGGCCGAAGCGTGCGGAGAGCCGGCCGATGAACGTCGCGGTGAGCAGCGTGAATCCCGCCACGACCGCGAACCCGATTCCGGTCCAGACGGCGGGATCCGCGCCCTCGTCCAGCAGATCCTCCACGTACAGCGGGAAGACCGGCATCACCATCGAGACCCCGGCCATGGAGACGAGCAGGCCGCCGAGGGCCGCCCGCATGCGCCAGTCGCCCATCGCGAAGCGGAAGTTGCCGGCGGCCGACGCGCGCTGGGTGGCCGCGGCGCGCGGCGGATCCTGCAGGAACGCGATCACGGCGATCGTGGCGAGCGCGATCGTGGAGCCCACGGACACGAAGATCCATCGGAACGGAAGCACCCCCGCGAGCAGCCCACCGATCGCCGGGCCGATCAGACGGCCGGCGGAGGCCGACGCGGAGAGCCGTCCCATTGCATCCGGCAGCTTCTCGGGCGGAGTGGACGCGGACGTGATCGCGAGGGCCGCCGGAATGAACCCCGTGATCATCCCCTGGAAAAGCCGCAGCACCCAGAACTGCAGCGGCGTCTGCACGAAGGCGGCGCCCAGGTTCACCACCGCGAGACCGATGATCGCGCGCGACACCATGTTCTTGTGACCGTAGCGATCGCCGAGCGCCCCCCACACGGGCGACATGATGCCGGCCGCGAGGAACGGTCCGGAGAAGATCAGACCCGACCAGCGCTCGACGGCGGCACGATCGGTGACGCCGAGCTCCCGCACGAAGAACGGAATGAACGGAAGCACGGCCGACATCGCCGCCACGGCGAGGAACTGCGTGCCCACCAGGACGGGCAGGTTGTGCTTCCACGCCTCGCGGGCGCTCAAGGAAACCAGGGACCGGGGTACTCGGAGAACGTCGGGTTCGTCCGGTCCCGTTCGGACAGCACCGGCGTGGCGGTCGGCCACGCGATTCCGAGCTCGGGGCTGTTCCAGAGGATCCCGCGCTCGGTCTGAGGATCGTAGTAGCTGCCGCAGCGGTACACGAAGTCCGCGATCTCCGACGTCACGCAGAAGCCGTGCGCGAGACCCTTCGGGATGTAAAGCTGGCGGTGGTTCTCGTCCGAGAGCTCCAGCGCGAAGTGCCGCCCGAACGTGGGCGACGACTTCCGCAGGTCGACGACGACGTCGAACACCGAGCCGCGTGCACATCGCACGAGCTTCGGCTGGCCGGGCTCGGTCTGGAAGTGCAGCGCGCGCACGGTGTCCCGCGCGGAACGCGAGTGGTTGTCCTGGATGAACGTCGCGTCGATCCCCGCGCGGGCGACGAGCTCGTCCCGGAAGGTCTCCAGGAAGAACCCGCGCTCGTCGCGGAAGACGCGCGGCTCCAGCACGAGCACGCCGGGCAGCGGCGTCTCGAGCACGCGCAGCGAACCGATCTCCTCCCGCAGGGTCAGGTCCACGCGTCTCCCCTACGGCAGGTCGACGTAGCCCTGCAGCTTCCGCGCCCGCGACGGGTGACGGAGCTTGCGCAGGGCCTTGGACTCGATCTGGCGGACTCGCTCGCGCGTGACGTTGAAGATCGCGCCGACCTCCTCGAGCGTGCGCGGGCAACCGTCTCCGAGACCGAACCGGAGCCGGATCACCTTCTCCTCACGTCGCGTCAACGTGGACAGCACGTTCGACATCTGTTCCTGGAGCATCGCGAATGCCGCGGAGTGCGCCGGGTTGATCGCCGACGTGTCCTCGATGAAGTCACCGAGGTTCGAGTCCTCGTCTTCGCCGATGGGGCGATCCAGACTGATCGGCTCCTGCGCGGCCTTGAGAACGGACTTCACCTTCTCGACCGGCATACCGAGCTTCTTCGCCACTTCCTCGGGCAGCGGCTCGCGCCCGTACTCCTGCACCAGGCGCCGGCTCGCGCGCACGACCTTGTTGATCGCCTCGATCATGTGGACGGGCACGCGGATCGTGCGCGCCTGGTCCGCGATCGCGCGCGTGATCGCCTGCCGGATCCACCAGGTGGCGTAGGTCGAGAACTTGTAGCCCCGCTTGTACTCGTACTTGTCGACCGCCCGCATCAGGCCGGTGTTGCCCTCCTGGATGATGTCCAAAAAGCTCAGCCCCC